>LBVN01000015.1 GCA_000993115.1 Candidatus Woesebacteria bacterium GW2011_GWB1_38_8b | reverse complement strand
TAAGAGCTGATATTAAAAAACTAACCCAGGAAATGTCTAAGAAAGGATTGAGCGATGAACAACTGGATAGTTTAAACAAGGAGTTTAATAATCTGACAAAAAGGCTTTCGGAGCTTGAAGAAAATAATCATAAGGGTATAATTCTCTTGAACCAATAGGACTATTTCCGAAGTTCTTCAGTGTATGAGAAAAGACGTTATCGAATTAATTAAAAAAGGCAGAGACCAGGGGTTTTTGACGCAGGAGGAAATTTTGGAGATTTTTTTTGATGCGGAAGACAGACTCCCCGAGTTAGATGATCTTTACAATAAACTCCTTTCCGAGGGAATAGATGTTTTTGAGTCGGTTGCGACAGAAGAGCTCGATACTGATGAAAAAGCAAAAGAAAAACTTGAGCGGGAAATTGAAATTTTAACAAAACTCGGTGGTGCCGAATCCACCGACCCTGTAAGACAGTACTTGCGCGAAATTGGAAAAGTACCGCTTCTTACAGCCGAAGACGAAATTGAGCTTGCAAAACGCTATGAGAAAGGCGATAAACGCCCCAAAGATAAGCTAACTGAAAGTAACCTCAGGTTGGTAGTTTCAATTGCAAAAAAATATATTGGAAGAGGACTTTCTCTTTTAGATTTAATTCAGGAAGGCAATCAGGGACTGATCAGGGCAGTTGAAAAATACGACTGGAGGAAAGGATTTAAATTTTCAACCTATGCAACCTGGTGGATCAGGCAGGCGATTACCCGTGCCATTGCCGACCAGGCAAGAACAATAAGAATTCCGGTACATATGGTTGAAACTATAAATAAGCTTTACCGCATTAGCAGGAGACTTATGCAGGAGCTTGGAAGGGAGCCAACGGTTGAAGAAATTGGTGATGAAGCTCAGATCGAGCCAGACCGTGTCCGAGAAATATTTAAAATTGCCCAGGAAGTAACCTCGCTCGAGGCTCCTGTTGGTGAGGATCAGGAAAGCTTTTTAGGAGACTTTATTCCCGATGAAAGTCAGCTCTCACCTGTTGACGCTGCATCAAAGCAGCTTTTGAAGGACCACCTTGATGAGGTTTTGTCAACCCTTTCTGATCGTGAGGCAAAAGTATTAAAGCTTCGCTTCGGTCTTGAGGGAACAAAACAAATGACTCTGGAAGAGGTTGGAAAAGTTTTTGGAGTAACCCGTGAGCGTATTCGTCAGATTGAAGCAAAAGCTCTCAGGAAGCTCAAACACCCCTCCCGTAGAAAGAAGCTGCAGGACTATCTGGATTAACATCTGTTTCTTTACACATCTAGGCATTAAAATAGTCTAATGTTTGGGATAAAAATGCAAAAAATTGTTCGGGATGTTGAAGTGGGTAGGTATTTTGAAAATATATTGGTTTCTTCTTTTTTTTCGATTCTGTTTATACGGGCATACCTAAAGATTTTCGGATATCCTCTGCTTGGTGTAGGAGACGTTCACGTTGCCCATATGCTTTTTGGAGGAATTATTATGCTTTTGGCATATATTCCGGTTGTTTCGTTTTTAAATAGAGATATAAAGCAGATTTCAACCGTAGTTTTTGGGATTGGCTTTGGAATGTTTATTGATGAAGTCGGAAAATTTATAACCCGTGATAACAATTATTTTTTTCAGCCGGCAATCGCAATTGTGTATATTACTTTTATCCTCCTTTTTTTGATATTTAAACTGATTGAGAAGAAAATTAAAGTTACTCCCGACGAATATGCAATCAATGCACTTGATTTTACCAAGGAAGCGATTTTGCACGATTTTGACATTCAGGAGAAAAAACTGACGCTTCAGCTTATAAAGCGAAGCGGGTTGGATAACCCAATTCTTCTAGATCTTGAAAAAAACCTTAGGGCAACTCATGCAAAAGGATTGGAAAGAAAAAATATTTTTATTAAATTGAGAATAATTTTACGAAGAATTTACAGCTTGTTGGTGCAAAACAAATTACTGGTAAAGATTGTTGTAATCATTTTTACGATAAATACAGCAGTAAGTTTTGCAAATTTACTTGTTAATTTGAAATATAAAGCGGGTTTTTTTGAGTGGGGTGAAATGGTTGCAACGCTAATTAGTGCGTTTTTTGTAGTAATCGGAATTTACTTTCTTAATATCGGTAAAAGGGTAAAGGGATACGAATTTTTAAAACTCGCTGTTTTTTCATCAATATTCCTAAGGCAATTTTTTATATTTTACCGCGAACAATTATCGGCGGTAATTGGTTTGTCGGCTGATATTTTACTTTTATCAATGCTTCAATATATTATTTCCCAATCAACTCTTAAAATTAAAACGAGCAAAGACCCACTAAAAGATCTACGCGAAATCTTATATTTAGGAAAATAGGTAAGAAAGTTACGGTTTGAAGTTTTTAATCTTCCATCGTAAGATTAAGCATGAGTAGAAAAATGAAAACAGCCTCGTTTGTGATTGGACTTTTGATAATTTTAGCGGCGATTTTTGTGGTGGTACTATTTCGCGATTCTAAAACTGGACTTACAAGAAGTTTTTCGGATGAGTGTAAATACGGTGAAGAAACATATCAACTTGGAGATAAATTCACTGCAGAAGACGGCTGTAATACTTGCGTTTGTAACAAAGACGGACTTGTTGCATGTACACTTTTGGCTTGTGATTAGGTTTTAACTAATTCTTCTTAGCCAAAGGTTTCCAAGATAAACACTTGCAATAATTGAAATAACACTTATGCATTGCCAAAAAATCTGGAAACCATACCAAATAGAATCGTTATGAAACAACCAATGGAATTTTAAGTTTTGCGGTTCATTCCAAGAATATACTTTTTGGGCAAATTGTTGGTTAAACCAGTAAATTGTTTCGCCAAAACTTCTCACAACCCAAAAAACACTAATGATAAAAAGAAATAGTAACGAATCGTTTAGGATGAGGGAAGCAAGTGAAACGAAAAACCAAAAAAGCCCGAAAACAACTGCGTCACCCCAGGCGAAAATTCCCAAAAGTGTTAGTTTTGGGGTTAGTGTGTAGGCCGCCTTTTTATCCCTGCACATAAAAAAGCCTTTGATAAAAACAATTAAATTAATTAAGCCGTAGAGAAGAATTAAAACTTTTTGCCAGCTTTCCATTCCTAAACTATTTTATCACGATTGTTATGGTTGAGAGGTTAATCAACGAAAGTCAATGCAAACCCTTTTTTGTTAGCCCGTCCTGTGCGACCGATTCTGTGGATGTAATCTTCGTATGATTGGGGAAGATCGTAGTTAATTACGTGTGTGACGTTATCTATATCCAAACCCCTTGAGGCGATATCGGTTGCAACCAGAACTTGTACACGGCTTGACTTGAAAAGCTCAATTGCGTGCTGTCTTTGGTTTTGGGTTTTGTTGCCGTGAATGGCGACGACTGAAACGCCTTTTTCTGTCAAAGTTCGTGCAAGTTTTTCCATTCCATATTTGGTACGCCCGAAAACCAGAACCTTTTCGAATTCACGGTTTAATAAAAGCTCATCCAGAACTTCAACTTTATCGCGTCCGTTAAGCTTCACTATATCCTGATCGATATTGGCTGCCGTCGGCTGTGATTTTACCGACACAATAACCGGATCGGTTAAAAACTCCTGCATTATCCGAGCGGCAGTATCCGGAAGTGTTGCCGAAAAGAAAAGGGAGTGACGAACTCTTGGGAGATTGGATATAATATATCTGACATCGTAAATAAATCCCATATCAAGCATTCTGTCTACCTCGTCTAAAACAACCGTTCTGAAGTGATTAAAATTTAATTTTCGTTGTTTTTCCAAATCCTTGAGTCTACCTGGTGTTCCGATAACGAAGTTATAGCCTTGAGATAAACCCCTCATTTGACCGCCAATGCTTACCCCACCAATGCAAAGCACCGAAAAAATATTCATGTGTTTTGAAAACGAGCGGAATTCCTCTTCAATTTGGGAAGCAAGCTCTCGTGTCGGGGCAACAATTAAAACCTTTTCGTTTTTGTCGTTAAAAACTTTATTTATAAGCGGAACCAAAAAAGCTGCAGTTTTTCCTGTTCCTGTATTTGCAACTCCGACAACGTCACGACCTTCCAAAAGAGCGGGAATTGTCGTGTCCTGAATAGGGGTCGGGGTTTTATAGCCTTTGGAAATAATATTTTGCAGTAACATTTGATGAATTTTAAAGTCGGAAAACTTATTAACAGGAACAAATTCTTCTTCCGGGAGCTCATCATAACCTTTTTTGACAAACATCATCGGGTTATAATCGGGTGCTTTTCTTGCACGGAAAAATCCGCCTCCTCTTTTTCCGTAATTAGGCGTTCTCCGAAATGTACGTCTTTGATTGTTTCGTCTCATATCTATTTTTTAGAATTAAAGCAACAAAACTGCCTAGAAGCTTAATCACATATTGTTCAGTAGTGCATTTGCCCTACAAAAAATTAAAGAAGAAAAGATACAGAAGTTAAAAATAAAATGGGGTACCTTTATCTATCTAAAATAAAAAATATGTTAAAAATTACTAAGCAGATCTCTTGCTTTAACCTGCGAAAAGTATTATAACACACATCTGTCGAAACTCCTAATTTTGGCTACTGGAAAACAAAAATCAACATGGTATAATTTCTGAATAATCACAAAAAGTGAGTATGATGAAGTTACTCACGGCATCTTCAATAATCTTAAAAAGTATTTAAAAAGACGCCAAAATTATATGTGCTATGCAAAATAATAAAAACGATTTAACTAAAATTTCAGTGCCCTCGGATAAAAATCCACTGATGAAGGAGGCGCTCGCGCGAATAAACTCAAACGAAGAGATAATTACGCTTTGGAAAGTTATTAATGTAAATGCAATTGACAGGCTTAATATGAGCGATCATGGAATTGTGCATTTTCAGATTGTTGCCAACATTGCGCTTCGAATTTCGCGAATTCTAGCGAAACACAAAGTAAGTCTTTCGATTGTCCATGACCACAATCTTACTCAAAACCATGGTGAACTGGTAATTCTATTGGCTTCACTTATGCATGACCTGGGAATGTCTATTTCCCGATCAGGGCATGAAGAATACAGCCTTATTTTGGCAAATTCACTTTTGCATCAGATTCTTGACTTTCTACCTGTTTCCGAGCGCACAATCATAATATCCGAAACTCTACACGCAATTATTTCCCACCGCGAAGGGGGCCATCCTTATACGAAAGAAGCAGGGATAGTTAGGGTTGCAGATGCCCTTGATATGAGCGAAGGACGAGCGCGTTTGTCTTTTGAAAAAGGAAGTATCGATATTTATAATTTATCAGCAGCAGGGATCGACAGCGTTGAAATTTCGGAAGGGGAGGAGAGGCCGGTTGAGATTATAATAAAGATGAATAATTCGGCCGGGTTATTTCAGGTTGATGAACTTTTGAAAAGTAAACTCAAAGGCAGCGGGATAGAGGACTTTGTAATAGTAAAAGCCGTAGTTGAGGGTGAAACTGAGAAAAAACTTCTAAAAGAATTTGTGGTGAAATAGTCCAGTTTTCGAAGTTACTTCTTGTGTTTGCTCCAGTGAATATTGTCCCATGTGCGTTCGTGAAGAAAATATAGCAGAGTGCTGGCGATATTTGAAAATAACATTACCCCGAGAGTTATATCGTAGCGGCGGGTTATAGCAAAAACAATTATTCCGTCGGAAATCAAAATTATAGCCCGAAATGTAATTGCTTTTATTAGAGACCGGCTGACTTTTTCGTGAAATACCATTATGACAGTGTAGCAAAATATGTGTATTTGACTTTAGATTGGTATTATAAATCAATGAACGGAATTGGCAGAAAAGGGGTCTTTTGTTTCAACTTTTTTAGTTGAATTTGCAATTATGGCAAAGGGGTTTTCTTTTATCGGAATACCACTGTTTGCAGGTCAGATGGTTGTTGCGGTAGCAATGTTTTTCCCGGGGATCTCTGCCTTTATTATCCACCTAAAATTCCAAGACCAATTACACCAACAATTATAAGGTAAAAAGCTATCAAATAATTAAGAAATTTAGGAAATATAAGAATTAACACTCCGAAAAGTAGTGATGCTAAAGGACTTAAATTTGCTGTAGAAATATTCATACATCATCACCCCCTTAATTAATGCCAAAGGTAACAAGCTCTAAGTTTGTAAGTATTAAAACTTATCTTTTTATCATTCGTCCGACATAAATAACTACAATTGCTCCTATTACTGCGACAACTAAGCTGTATAAATCAAATCCGTTTACACCGGATTTCCCAACTAGTCCCATAAGGAAGCCCCCAACTACCGCGCCGATAATACCCAAAACTACATCCGCAATCGTTCCTTGACTGGAATCGGTTTTCATAACAATAGAAGCAATCCATCCTGCTATTGCTCCAAAAATAATCCATAAAATAATACCCATATTATATTCACCCCCTCACCATTTCCTTTCGGCACAAGCAATCTATTCTGTGCTTGTTTGTCTTTCTCCTGAAAGTATTCTTACTAACTTAACAACTCCCCAAGCCAAAAATGCATACACAATAATTGCAACCACCGTTGAAGGCTCAAGGACAGAAGTTGTTTCTATTCCCTTCGTAAAACCTCTTCTGAATATACCTTCAAAAGGCAATATGAAAATTCCGGTTAAACCATAAATTAAACCGACGAAAGCACTTGCGATGCTTGCCCCCATCAGCTTTAAGACCAAACGGAATGTCAAAAGTATCTCCAGAAATCCAAAAATAAAATAGATTAAATATTCAACAGTTTGAGAACTACTTGCCACCCTTTTGGTTTCGGTAGTTACCGCCTCCTTTGGACCTTCGTTTTGAGTAGTTACTGATTCTTTTACAATTTCTGCCATATTTATCTCACCCCCTTTTATTTATATTACATCACTATTTCTGTTTTACTTAGTTCCTCAAGCTTAGCGACAAGGTCTTCCGTTGAGTAATTTGATGTATTTATCTTTTTACTTTCAAAAGTCCTTAAACCCTCGATAATTTTTCGTACATACACAGCTTCACTAATTCTCAAATTCCTAATTTTTATTTCGTTTTCTTCAAAAGTTTTTGAAATTATAACCAATTGGGAAAAGATAATTGATGTATTAATAAAAATATTGGAAATATCTTTAATATCTACACTGTGGACTTCGGAGGCCAGAAAATGACGGTTTATTATTGTTATTCTTCCTTCTTCGACGTTGATTGTGTCGGGGAAAAAATCAAAAGGAAGACCGTGTGAAGAAATGCTTACTAAGATCCTATTGGATTTCTTAACCAATTTTGCGACGCTTCTACTGTTTCGTCTTTTTTGTTTATTTATCACTTGAGCTTCTTTTTCGGCCTCATCTACTTGGAATATTGCCGAATTTTTTTTAAGTAGTTGGTTAACCTCAAGTTGTGTGTAAAGTTTCTCAAGCGGTACATCCGTACTTCTGTTTTGATTTCTTCTTGTTGTATTTATGTACATATTATTAAGTTACGGAGCGGATATTTGTGAAGACGATAAATCTAAGTAGATTTTGGTTTTCTCTTTGCAGTTACGGTTTAAAATCCGCCTAAATGTTAGCTTTCTTAATTATCGTCTCATTAGGTAAGTAGGCAATTAAAGCTTTTTCTACGATAGAAGTTAAACTTATTTCATCAACAACTGCTTGTGCTCTGGCTTGTTTTGCAATTGAAGGATTAACGAAAAGCGTTATTCTTTGTTTATTGTTTGCTTTCACCCGAGCTGAGTAATTATTTGTTGTCATACTTCATATACTACAACTAGTTGTAGTAGTTGTCAATGACCCACAAACAAAACGAAGCCCGATAAATGCGAGGATTGAAGCAATTACGATTGGAAAAAGTCTAACCCAAGATAGACCTTGCGTTTTTTTGATATGCGGAAATGATTAATCTATTCCTGGGCATTATTCTGAATACGGTCTATTTCTGCTTCGGCCGTTCGCCTAACTTCTTCTGATTCTTCGTCTGCCAGGAGCTGCCTTGCCTCCGCGGCATCACTATCGGCCTTTTCTTTGGCCAGTCTAGCATCTTCATCTATTTGATCTTTTTGTCGTTGTGAATCATTCATACTATAAACACTCCTATGTAATTATACAACGTTTGTTTGAATGGGGGAGAATTTCAAAAACTCATCCAGAATAACCAAGCTCCCATAAGAAATATTATAAAACCCCAAAGTGTTTGTTGGCTTTTAAATTTCTGAGCGACCTTATTTACACGGCCCGGAAATGCGATTTTTTCAATTCCCTTAAGTAGAGTAGTCCAACCCAAGATTGTAATTGCAACCCTCCAGTCCGAAACCCAAAGATTGTGGGCGGTAACTGTGGCAAGCCCAAGCAAAAATGTGATGTAACCGGTTGAAATAGTAATGGTTTTATCTTCGGTGTAATTAATAATTCTTCCCAATAACTTTGCACCCATTGTTGATGCTCCGAGGATCATAAAAAGGCTCCCCCAAAACCTTGCAAAGAAAATTGAGATCTCCACGCTTTAATCTTACCACTCGGACACTCAAATCCACAAAGATTTGTTATATAAAATCCTCCTAAGAGAAATAATGGCGTTCATCCTGAAACCTATTTGGCCAAAAATCTAATTGTTCCTCAGGGATCTTTAGCTCTTTTCCATAATCGATTATTGGTTTCCAAGAAGAAATATAGGACTCCACCCTGAAAACTTTATTTTTAAAAATCACAATTAATTGATTATCGTTATAGAGATGGGCATACCATGGTTTATCTGCCCTCATATTTACTTGAATCTTCTTTATAGAATCCTCTAATTGAGAATCTTCGATTTCTATACCAAAAACACCCCAGCTTCCGTCTTGCTTCTTATTAAAAACTTTAAAACTTTTAGGAAACGATTTATCGGTAAATTCTTGATCTATAAGTATTCCGTGATACATATAAAACTATTATAATACTTGACTTAAGGTCTTATGCGTCAACTGAGTTGGAGAGGGATTGTTTTTGGACGATAGTTTAATATCTTGATAATTGCCGTCACTAATTATATGGAAGTGAAGATGGGGAGTTTCTTGGAATTTCCCTAAATTTGTAATCAACCTTCCACCGCCGGAATCTACATCAATTTTTTTCAATATTTTCTGTGCAACTTCCAGTACCTCACCTAAAACATTTGGACCAGCATCCAACAGGTTATGAATGTGTTCTTTGGGAATAATTATAATATGAGTGTTATATTTAGGTTTGGTGTGGTAAAAGGCAAGAATTTTTTCTGATTCATACACTTTTTTTATACTGGTTTTACCGGTCAAGGCTTCTTCGCAATAGAAATCATAATCTCCTGGGTTTGCCATGCCCAAAGTATATCAAATATTAAATCCAAAGAAATCCGTTGGATTGTCTCGTTCCAGAGAACCAGTCGAGAAACTGGTTTAATAAAAACTCCTTAATTCCTTTAAATTGTCGGGCAAATTATCAATTCCTGAGAATTCCTTAATAATAATAGACTTAATTAATTTTTGTTTGTCGGGGTTTATGTGGGTATAAGTAATTTCTCCTTTGCCAATACTTTCGCAATCATCTTCAATTAAAATGTCAGGCATTAGGTGTTCCGTCACATCTTTATATTCTTCTTCCATTTTTCGGAAAAGTAAGTTTTTGTTGTGGGGAAAATTATACTTTTGGAGAACATTCTTTATTTCATTAACTTCTTTTACTGTTGTTCTTGATGTTAGGTAATAAATTTCAGCATCTTGTTTTTTCCACTCGTTTATTTTCTCGACTGAATTTTGATTAGGAATGTGGTTTTTGAAATCATGAACTGAACTATCCCGTATCTTTGATAATTTAACTCTTTCTTCTCTGGTTAGGTTGTTCATCGATAGGGGCATTAAAACCGTACCTTCAGTAAAAATCAATATCTTCATGCTCGAAGTATACCAAACGAATTCTAACGGGGATTGATTGGTTTGGGGCCATTGCAAAATTTAAACCCTTAGGCAGCCACGGAACCCCCTGGCACCATAGTAAGATTCTGCGCCGTTATGGTACGCGAAGACTGTGTCGTAACGGCGATCACAAAAGAGGGCACCACCGAGTTTTCTAATGCTGTTAGGTGTTTTCACCCAGCTCGATGTTTTCATATCGAAATTTCCAAGTTTCTGCAACTCCCGATATTCATTTTCCGTTAAAAGCTCAATGCCCATATCAGCAGCAATATCAACTGCGTTATTTTTCGGTTTATGAACTTTTCTTGACTCCAGTGCTTCACGGTCATAACAAACGTTTCTGCGGCCAGATGGGCTTTCGGCTGAACAATCATAAAAAATGTATTCGCCCTTATTAGATCCGACAACGTCAGGTTCGCCGCCGGTTCGCTCCATTTCGCTAAGTGACCACAATTTTTCAACGCTTCCTTCCAGCTTTGCTTGCACTTTAGCCCAAACTAGGTCTTTATGGCGGTTCATGTTTTTTTCAAATCGGGCTTTCAATACACCAAGAAGTTCACCGCCTTCTTTTTGTGACAATTCCCTTTTATTATTAATTTTATTCATACTTTAATATTTTTACTTTTCTCCTGTTCGCTATCAGAACCTTGATATTTTGGAACTGCATCTAACCTAAAATAAACAGCCACTAATCCTTTATTATCAGTATTAATAAGTTCTATTAATGTATTTTTTGTTTTGGAGTTACTATCGTATGACTTCCAAAATCGAGAGTAAATAAAAGTCACATAATGTTCTGAATTTTGATATGTTCTAAAAAATATCTTTTCTTTAAAAAGGAAGATGCCTAAACCTAGAAGTAAAATAAATCCCAAAAATACCAATAATTTTTTAAGCATACTTATAAAGTATAACAAACAGAAAAAATTTGCTCACCAAGTTGGATGATTTTAGAACAAGTCAATTGCAAATGTGTTTAAGAAATGTTTATTTGCAACCCACAACCTGTCCTAGCTGCGTACCCCCAGCGAGACTACCCCAAGTGCACCCTGCCCTCTGACAGGCTTCGTTGTCCTTGAAATTGCTATTACAGTACTGAAGGCGATCTTTTCGTGTTGCTACCTTTAATTTGGGGTAGGTTAAATAAAGTAACAATGCTACGAATGCAAGAAGTAGAATCACAATTATCTTCTTTTGCTTTTTCATTAATTCAGTATATCAAATTTGGTTATATTAAGTGCCAACTGGCTCGTTTATTGGTAGGGTTTTAGAACAAAATTAATATTTAATACGATTTTTTTTATAAAATGCCGTGGTTATTAAAAATTTTTACAAGTCTGTTTGGGGCCAGTTGAACTCCAAGTTTATTGTGACCATTCAGAAAGAAGCCTGAATGGTCAAAATGGCAATGGACGATTCTGATTGGCTTGATGGCTACAGGGTAGTTAATCAGGATCCTACGGCTATGGAAATTATAGCTGATGTTTAGTTTTTTAACTCTGGGTTTTATATCTCGATGGCGGTGAGTCATCTTAAATAAGGCAACCTCGTCGCATTCTACTCCGTCACTTCTGGTCTTATATGAATCCATAAGTTCTTTTGTTCTTACAAATATATCTTCGGCATTTTTTCTAAAAAATATGCTTCCGCCATTCCATAAGTAATATCTAACGCCATAATCGCACAAAGACATATCAGTTTCCGGAATTTCTGATTCATCTATAGCTACCATCTGGTAAGCATCAAAATCGTGGTACCAATATAAAGTTTTGTCGCTGATTAGATGTTTTTCAAAAAGTTTAATTATTGTTCCCCATTTAGAGCATTTGGGAAAATAACTGCAATATGCATCGTCTCCCATAACAAAAGCTTTAATACCCCTATATTTATAAGGGAAATTGGTAACTAACAATATATCTTCTTTTTTCCAACCGAGTCTAAAACTATTGTCAATCTGAATTTTAACAGCAATTTTCTCTTCACCCTCAAAAATTTTATTAGGATTTATATAGACCATCAGGTTTTTCATTTTATTTGAATTGTATATATTCATGCGAAGCATTGGTAGTATCGTTACGCCGAATTCGATTTTAGTTTCTGGAGTAAATCATTTATCGATCATGCTTCTCTTGAAGTTTTGATATTGTTTAACGGTAACTTTGAAGCTCGTACTTCAGACCCCTGTACTAGAACTCAAAATAGTCCGATATGATGCGACAAAACCCTTCGACACGATCCTAAATATGCCGATAGTCAACTTTTGCTCCTCGGGTAGGTGTCCTTCACTTAAGTTTCGGAACACTTTTTCTACCCTCAGAAATATCCTTCTTCAAGGCTACGTTTACAAGTCTGTTATAAGCAAGGGCTTTACCAGAACCTGTTTTTAAATAAAGTTCAAAATTTCTAGCTTCCTTTTCGGTTAAAAAAGCACCGTACCACACTAGTTTCCAGGGTGTGTGTGGTTTTGTTGACACGACCTTTCCTTGGTTGTGCAATTTAAATCTACCCTTTAAATTAACGGTTGAACTGAAATAAAATATATGAGATTTTGAACTTAACAATATGTATGTGTAATACATGGCTTGCCATTACGTAGCCTTGGCGAAGTATGGCTCCTCGGGTAGGATTCGAACCTACGACCCTTCCCTTAACAGGGGACAGCTCTACCACTGAGCTACCGAGGATTGTTGCGCTATTATATCAGGGAAAATTGATTCAATCCAGATATTGTAAATGACTCTTTTATGATTCAAACTTCCTGGAAATGGTAAAGGAATTATATTGCTGCTATCAATCTTTTCGCGTTGTTAATCCAAACTGGCCAAAACGAAAAGTCATTTTACACTGCTTTTTTTCAGTAAGGGCTTTGCTTTACCACAAGCGAGATTCGGTTTATTTCAGTGTTTTTAAAAAAATAAACAAAAAGATCGTAATTAAGAACAAGGAAATTTTGGATGATATTTATAAAACAAGCGGCGTAGTGTTTATTACAATCCATGCTGATAGCTATCCGCTTTTGGGGAAAATTTACCACGACTTTTTTGGCAAAAGAAGCCTTGTTGTCCCTTATTTATTCAATAGTAAATTACCTTTCGTAAGCCGTCTTAAAAGGAAATTTGCGGAGTACGGAGTTCAGATAGTTGGATTGGGTGGGGCAATGACTGTAGTTGACAAAGTTCTGTCAAGTGGTGGATCTGTGTGTTTATTTTTGGATGCCGAACTTTCGGTGAACCACCGTCAGGCTGTTACATTATTTAACCGCGAAATTAGAATGTCGACCGGCTCCTATTTTCTTGCGAAAAAATATAATATGCCGATTGTCCCAGTTTATATAAAAAGCTCTAAAAAGATAATTACACTAAATATTCAAAAGCCGATTCTTGTCGGAAACGGTAATCAGGAAACAGTAATGCAAAAAGTAGCAAACGCACTCGAAGAGTTAATAAGGTCAAACCTTAAGTCATGGCAAACATTTGACAGGTTTTTATTAAATCCAAACCAACAGCAAAGTTAGTGGTTGGTCATGAAGGATCGGTTAACCAATTTGATTTTATCCGGTAGGTATTTTAGTAAAATCTCGATTGCAAAAAAGCCCATTGGGATAAAAATTATTGAGCTTAAAAACTGGTTTTTCAAAAAAGGTAGGGCGTTGATATAGCAGCGGATCAAACCCGCAAAATCATTTGAATACATTCCCCAGGTATCCAAAAGCCAAACACCAAAGTTGGTCCAGATGTAGAAAAATATATTTGTACTTAAGCCCGTCAACATGAGAGCAGAAGCACCAAATATTTTTTTGGTGATTCGCGATTTGTGGTTGATGATAAGCTTTTTAATTACAAATCCTGAAAAGAAAGCTGGAATTAAGAAACCGGACCACGTAAAAAGAAAGATATTGGTGTTACCGATAATCAGATCTGATAGAGCAATTGTCAAAAGAACCAACCAGAAAGTTTTTTTTGAGTTCAAAAAGTAGGTGGACAATATCAAAGCTGAGGTTAAAAGCTCGATATTTGCCCCCATATCCCAGATTGTGCGTTCAAGGAAAGAAAATAGGAATAAAAAAATAATAAATATGAATTTGACATTGACTTTCTGGATACTTGTTTTCATTTTTTTAAATATTTACTCCGAAGGAGTTATGTATTTCCATTCAATAACATCTTTGTCTTTTAGCTCGTATTTATCAGCACCGACTTCCGCCGATTTATCATTTATATAATAAATCCAGGCTTTTTCGGCCGAGCTTTCAAGACCGTTAATTGATTTAACAAAAATTCCGAAATCATACTGCTTCGTTTCAAGCGCAATGCCCTCACGTTCGGAAATTTCTTTTAAAGCATCAAATGCGGATTTATTCTCAACAAATTCGTAGGCGAACTGCTTAGTATCTGTTTCGGAAAAAACAAAATCAACCCGTGCGGTTTTTTGTGCTTGTGTTAGGGTGGGGGAAACCGTATTTGTTTGTTTAGGTTTTAATGCAAATGAAGATTTTAGCCAGACTGCAAATACCAGAATTATAACTAAGGGAAACGCTAATATTAATTTCTTTTTCATTTCTTGCTCGAGACAAATTGACTGCTAGTTTTCTGACTTACGTCCCGCTGCAACTTACTTTTCGGCTTTTCAATACTATTCGTATACGACTCAAAGTGTGTATTGCGGGATGATTACAGTTGCGGCACAGCCCCTGATTCAAACAGGGTTCCTTTCCCAAAGAGATAACTTTGATATCTCATGGGATCCCATTAGATGCTTAGATTGCTATCTAATTGGGATAACACAGCCTAGAGTGCATTATTCTTGATGGAAGAATAATTTGCAACCACTAGTTTTAACAACGGATTTTGGCTATATTTAAATATGAAAGTCGACGTTCATGAAGAAGGCTCGTACATCAGGGACGCTATTTTCGCAGCTAGTGACGGGCTTGTGACGACCTTTGCGGTTGTCGCCGGGGCCTACGGGGCTTCTCTTCCTCCGTCCGTTGTGATCATAATGGGGTTTGCTAATTTGTTTGCGGACGGGTTTTCCATGTCTTCAGGAACTTATTTGGGTGTTAAAAGTGAAATTGATTATGAGAAATCCGAGGGAAAAAAATATCTTAAAGACGGCTCTGCAATTAAGCAGGGTATAATCACTTTTTTTGCTTTTGTAGGGGCTGGTTTCTTACCGATAACTCCGTATGTTTTTGATTTTCCGAATAAATTTATATTTTCTCTAATGATTGTTTTTGTTAGCATGTTTTTGGTTGGCACCGTTAGAGCTAAATTTACGAAAAAGGGTTATTTAGAGAGTGGTTTTGAAACTTTATTTATAGGAGGATTTGCGGCAGTTGTTGCGTTTGGAATCGGATTTTTGATTGAGAGGTTTGTGATTCAGTGAGGGAGGTGAGTAATTTATGAGTAAAAAGGATATGGGTATGGTCTCTCAGGTTTTGATGGGAGCATCCTTAATTTGTGTTATTTTGTCCGGTATAGGCTATATGGGGACTGATATCTGGTTGGCATCAACCCAGTGGCTCCTAGTTTCTGCAATTTTAGCCTTGTTTGGTGTTTATACAAAGCTAAGTTAGACCTTTCGGTCAGGTTGTGCGGTAATGATGCGTTTATTGTGCGTTAAATAAAAACACTATACCACGAATGGGCTTATAATTTACTACTATGAAGTGGTTCTGATGCACTTCGTATAGAAATAATCTCTATCTAACTTCCATTTGACATTTTAAAATACTAGTGTTAACATTTCGGCAATGAACAGACGCGATATAGTAATTGGAGCAGTTGTACTTCTTGCAATAGCAGGACTCATTTACTGGAGACAGGTATCCAAAAAAGTAAGCACCCAAACAGTTCCGGAAACCCTTTCGGTTGAGGATAAAATTGAAGACAAGTTTAAATATCAAATCCCCGACGATGTCGAGAAGGCTGAACTAAAAGACATTACAGGGGGAGACGCCTCAGCAATTTCAACCCGAAAATTCGAAAACAATAAATTCACAAGCACAATTTTAGCTGATCTTCCCGATCCGGTACCAGGAAGCTTTTATCAGGGCTGGTTGGTCAAGGGTGAAGAAGGAAAAGACGACTATGCAATACTTTCGCTTGGTAAGCTGACTGTAGCAAAAGGTGGATGGATGCTTGATTACTCCTCAACTTCAAATAAAACCGATTACAGCAAAGTATTAATTACACTCGAGAAAAAATTCGATACTACTCCCGAAACAAAAGTCCTCGAGGGCTCCTTCTAATTACCTCTTTCAGCTTTAAATGAATTCTATATTTGTGGTATTCTTGTGGTATGAAGAAACTTGTTGTTTCTCTCCTGGCATTAGTATTTATTTTTCCTAAAAGTGCTTCTGCGAACTTTGTAAGCGTCAACCCCAAAGGGGAAATAGTCTATAGTGTTTTATCTGCAAGTGACGAACTGAGTCTTGAAATACCTAAATCAGCGGAATTGAAAGTCAAAGAAGTTGCTAAAGAAAAACCGTCCAGTGAGGGGATCATATCTTTATCAAATGCCGATAACAAAATCAGCATGTCGGTTGATTACGGTAGTTCAAAAGAACAGTTCAGCTTCAGCCAGTCGAATGACGAGCTTATTCAAATAGAGGAACGTCCGGCTGTTCAGCAGCTTTCAATAGGGCTTGACGGAGATAAGTTTACACTTGTTCAAAGGGGTATAACTGCGTTAACAAATTTCCCGATTAGCGTAAATTCAAAAACAGCCAAAATTACGGTTACGACGGAGCGTGGGGACAGAATTGTTTCCGTTTTGCCTTACGGCGCGGTTGAGTCGCTTTTAAAGGCAAAAATTCTTTCAAACGTAAACGAAAACAAACTTGACCTTGTTGAGTCGGACAGCGAGTTGGCTTATCATGTTGTTGGTGCTAAATTACTGAATTTGTTGGATGTTTATTCATATTCGGTGCCTGTTTCGGCTTATGTTTCAGCATCAACAGGGGAAGTGGTAAAAGTTGAAGCGCCGATTTGGTTTAGATTTATTGATTTTATTTTTCCGTAAAAATGCAATTTATCATTTACTCAACAACAACCTGTCCGTACTGCAAAATGCTTAAGGATTATTTGACTTCAAAATCAATTCCGTACACGGAAAAGCTGGTAGACTTAGATGATGAAGCAAAAAAAGCCATGCTTGCTGACTCGGGCGGCTTTTTAGGAGTTCCTTTTTCTGTTATTACAAAAGATGATGGTACCAAAGAAACAGTTATAGGGTTTGATCAGAAAAAAATCGATTCAATAATTGCACAATGATTTTTGTAAATTTTAAAACATATCCGCAGGGAACAGGTTTTGAAGCACTAAAGCTTGTAAAAATCCTTGAGGAAGTGGCCCACGAAGCCCAGATTAAAATTATCCCAGTTCTACAGTCGACAGATATTAAAGAGGCACAAATTGCCACAACCTTGGAGATTTGGGTACAGCATGTTGATCCGGTAGAAGCAGGAGCCCATACCGGTTTTATCTTGCCTGAAGCTGTTTTGGAAGACGGAGCGATGGGAACATTCCTAAATCACTCGGAGCATAAGTTTGTTAATTTTGATGATCTAAAAAAAGCTTCTGTGCGGGCAACACAAGTCGGCCTTAAAACTTTGATTTTCGCTGACGGAATTGAGGAGCTGAAAAAAGTAATTGAACTCAAACCTAATTTTGTCTCATACGAGCCCCCCGAATTGGTTGGAAGTGCAACTACTTCGGTAGCAACAGCGCACCCCGATATTATTTCTGAGGCCGCAAACTTGTCGCATGGATTTGGAATTCCGCTTATTGTCGGTGCCGGAATTCACTCGATGGATGACGTTAGGAAAAGCCTGGAGCTTGGTGCTGTCGGAGTTGCGGTTGCTTCAGATATAGTAAAATCCGAGGATCCGAAAAAGGAAATTTTGGATTTGATAGAAGGGTTTAAATGAAAATATATTTAGGTTCGGACCACAGAGGTTACAAATTGAAAGAGAAAATTGCAAAATGGCTGTTTGAGAATAAATACGATTTTGAGGATGTTGGAGCACAAAATTTTAACCCCAAAGACGATTACACACTTTACGCAACGGAAGTTGCGCTTCTGGTTTCAAAAAATGAAGTTTCGAGAGGAATTTTGTTTTGCGGATCGGGAGTTGGAGTTGATGTAGTTGCCAACAAGTTTGACGGGATAAGAAGCTCAATCGGGAAGTCTGTGGCGCAAGTTAAGGCAGGGCGGACAGATGACAATATGAATATCTTAGTAATTGCTGCTGACTTTACAAAAGAAACAGAGGCTGTTGATATGGTAAAAGAATTTTTGGAAACAGAATTTGATGAAAAGGAGAGACACAAAAGAAGGCTGGAAGACATTAAGCGAATTGAGGAGAATAACTAAGAAGCGGTCAAAACGTTCTCCGCGACTAGATCGTTTCGTGGTTCAAACTTTTCCGGATATACACAATTTTCATCCGGTCGTCGTTGCGGCCTCCAAATTGGATCAAACACACATGGCGCCAAATGGGGCTCCTGTGTTAACGGCGAGTCCAGGTTATTTCTATGGTTTATACAATTTTTGCAAACTTGCAAAACCTCTTGCATACTACCCTGTAGTATAGTGAGTGTGAGTGAATAAATTAAGATTAACAGGTCGTCGATTCTAAAGAGTCTATGACTCGGAGAGTTGTGAAAAGTAGGTTGTAAGTGATAGGATTTAAGGGTGGAACCGAAAAAACTTCAGGATTTAGACTTAAATGGTAAAAGAGTATTTGTCAGGGCAGACTTAGATGTACCGATTGTCGAAAAAGTTAACGTTTTTGTTCCGAGTGAAACTTACAGGCTTGAGGTTCTCAAGGACACAGTTAACTATTGCATATCAAAGCAGGCGGCAGAAGTTGTTATTGTAGGCCACATGGGACGACCAACACCGGAAGATCAAAACAACACAAAGTTTTCAACTCAATCTCTAATTCCCAGTTTAGAAAAAATTTTAGGCTGCGGTATTGTATATCGCAAAATCGATGAGAAAGCACCGATTAATGGGGTAACCATGCTGGAAAACATCCGTTTTTATGAAGGGGAAGAAAAAAACGACCCCGAGTTTGCAAAGACGCTTGCTAGTATTGCCGATGTTTATGTAAACGAAGCCTTTGCTGTATCTCACCGCGAGCATGCTTCCATTGTCGGAGTTCCGAAATTATTACCTCACGGTCTTGGCATATGGCATCAGAAAGAAATTGAAAATCTCTCGAAGGCGTTTGAAAATCCACAGCGACCTCTGGTAGTTTTAATAAGCGGCATAAAAGATGACAAAATTGGATATGCCAAAGCGTTTGAAGAATTTGCCGACAAAATCCTGATTGGAGGTAAGTTGCCGGATCTAATGCAGATAGACAAAAGCATACGTGACTATTCAGAGACCGAAAAAGTTTTAGTTGCGAACCTAACAATTGATAAGTTTGATATCACAGTTAACTCAATTGACAGATTCAAAGAGGAAATATTCAAAGCTAAAACAATTATTTTGGCTGGAGTTTTGGGAAAATATGAGGAAGAAGGACATGATCAGGGAACGAGGGAAGTTTTTGGAGCGGTTGCGCGGGCTAAAGCTTTCAAAATTGTCGGAGGCGGAGACAGTTTGGCTGCGATAGAAAAATATGAATTGAAAGCGGATTTTAACTGGACTTCGGTAGGAGGAGGAGCAATGCTTGAGTTTTTAACTAAAAAAACACTTCCGGGAATTGAGGCTTTGAAATAAAGTTTATTTCTTCCCCAAAATCTTAAAGAGATTATTTAGAACACCGTTTTTCCCATTTGTGATTAATTCTTTTGCGGGTGTATTTTGGATAATTTTATTAAATACTTTTTCAATCCTTGAACTTGTTTCTTTATCAACTTCAAAATATTTCCCTCCTTCAAGAGGGTAAAGTTTTACCGCTTTGTCTTTTGGTACTGGTTTATTAGTTATGATTGCTGTTTCATGAACTGCCAAATTCCTTAATAATTTAAGGGTACCCTGTTTGCGAAACCTTCTGAAAGAATATTGATACTTCAGATCTTTTACGATTTCAAATTTATATCCGGCTTTTTTAATTCGGACAAGAAGATCAGCACCCTCACCCCAGTGAATTTCGTTATTAAAACCACCAATTTTATTAAACACTTTGTTTTTTATTACAATCATGGACTCGAGGATTGCTGGATTTTGGGAATTTTTTCTGTAATCGATCGCTAAATTAATAACTTTTGCAATTGCTTGATCCTTATTGTTTTTGGTATCAGGGATTATATGTGAAGTAAGAATATCGGTGTCAAGAAATTCAATGTAAAATTTAATACCCTGTAGAAAATATTTAGGGATTCTATTATCAGCGTCAAAAAAAATTAACCAATTTGCTTTAGCATGAGACGCACCAAGATTTCTTTGTAGGCAAACCCCTCTCATTTCGCAATTTATTACTCCTATTTTAATTTTTTTTCCGAACTTCATCGCTTTTTGTACGGTTTTATCCTCAGATTTTCCATTAACAACAATTACCTCGAAATCTTTGAAAGTTTGGTTTTCTAAATCGGATAGCAGGTTTGGCAACGTTTTTTCTTCATTTAAGCAAGGAATAATTATAGAAAAGAATGGAGTTTTGTTCCGCAACTTTTTTTTCATATTGTTAAACAAAGTGTATTTTACTACTTATATCTGCAAGTTTCATTTTTGGTTGCCATTTTACAAGTTACAATGTAATCTAAAGTATATGCTCAAAATTGGTATAAACGGCTTTGGAAGGATCGGAAGAATTGCGTTTCGGATCGGACTTCTTAAGCACGCAGGGGAACTTGAATTTGCGGCGATTAACACTTCCGGGTCAATGAATGTAGAAGATTGGGCACAACTGGTTAATTACGATACTATGTACCGTAGATGCAAAGGAGGCAACTGATGAAGATCCGCTGATTGGATATCTAAAAGCTAAAGGAAAAGATTTCAAAGTTCCGATTTTGGCTCAGCGGGAACCTGATAAAATTCCCTGGGGAAAATACGGGGTTGATGTTGTAATTGAAGCAACCGGGAAGTTTGTTTCCGAGGAAGATGCAAAAAGGCACGCCGTGGGTGGTGCAAAGAGGGTAGTAATTTCTGCTCCGAGTAAAGGGGGAAATGTGGGAACGTATGTAATTGGCGTAAATGAAGTAAGCAAGGATGCGGTCGTGTTATCAAACGCCAGTTGTACTACAAATTGTATTGCTCCGGTTGCGGCAGTAATGCACTCAGTATTTGGTATTGAAAAGGCAATGATGACGACGGTTCACAGCTATACAGATGATCAGAACCTGCAGGATAATTCTCATAAAGATCTTCGCCGAGCGCGTGCTGCAGCCGAAAACATTATTCCGACAACAACTGGGGCTGCAGTCGCAGTTACCGAGACAATTCCAGACTTAAAGGGACTTTTTGACGGAATGAGCCTGCGTGTGCCAACTGCCACAGGATCAATTACCGATTTTACACTTCTTCTTAAAAAAACCGTGACGGTTGAGGAGGTTAATAACGCTTTAACCAACGCAGCCGAAAACAACGCCATTTTTAAAGGAATTCTGGCAGTATCCAGCCTCCCTTTGGTTTCGTCAGATATAATCGGAAGAAGCGAATCGGCA
>LBVN01000014.1 GCA_000993115.1 Candidatus Woesebacteria bacterium GW2011_GWB1_38_8b | reverse complement strand
ATTTTAATTCTCGCAACTTCCCCTACTCCCAAACTGCGGTATTGATCTTTATCGTTTACAATTTCTCGCGTAACTTTTAATGCTTTTCCTTCAGGAACAAAATCGCGATCTGTTCGAAATTCCTCAACAACTAATGTTGAGTACATTTGGCCTGTACCAATTTTACGTAATTTTAAAGTTGTGCCATTTAGATCAACGCTCTTTGCCGGTATACTAATTTCTCTAATTACCTGCTTTGCATAAGTAACTTTACCCGTTGTTAACTTCTTTCCGTCAAGTTCGACTTCGTAGGTATAATTTGGATTCTGCTCGTCCCCGCTTACAGACAAGTCGACAATTGCCCGGATTACATTGGCTGTTGCGTACGAATTTGACCAGTAATGTTTATTCCTGCTTCGTGTTAAGTAATTCACTGCAGAAACAGCAAGACCCCTGTCTCCACCAGCTTCCAAAATTGCGCGTATTCCCATCGCTGTAGTCGCGTCAATCGAAGCAAAATATTGGCTTGTCCCAATGTTGTCCCAATAAACAGTGTTTCCTTCATGTTTGATCCTACCCACCAGTTCGTTATATCCATTAGCATTATTGTCATTTACTCCCTGTTTTTTGTTTGCAATGACAAGCATCGCAACCAAAAAATCATTCATATCACTCTTAGCAGTCATCTGTTTGGGAGCCTTGTCCGAACCCAAGAGTGTCAGGGCATAAAACCGAGTTACCGAATCGTAATCATTTGTGGGATTTAGGTTTTCAAAAAAGCTTTTAGCGCGAGCCATCATATTTTCGTCAACTTCATAACCCAAGGCTTTAGCCTGAAGTAAATACTCTACTACATAAGCACTGATATAGGAGCTCCCCTGAGAGTACCACCAACCCCAGCCGCCATTGCTTTGTTGTAAACTTACCAATCTTGAAATCCCTTTTGTAATTATTCCGTCAATATCTTTAGTCTTTATAAGGTCTGGGAAAAGTTCCGCATGATTTTTGATAATAACCGTAGGTACAAATCTGCTGGTTGTCTGCTCAACACAACCATACGGGTAGCTAATTAGATAGTTCATAGAAGCAGGCAGTGACCCGAGAACCGTCGGCGCAAGATTAAGTGTAATACTTGTATTCTCATTCACCGAATCCACATGAAGATTTACTTTATACTCTTTGTCACCGTCACCACTAAACCCAGCAGTTTCTTTAAATCCAAACCGGACAACCGGAATTTTTCTTAAAATATTATCCCCCGACGTTACATTATTAACCTCGTAAGCAATAATCTGTACCGTCGATTCTTCCGAAACTTTTGTTGGTTTAACTTTCCAGAAGATTTGCTGTGTACCCTTTGAGGGTATACTTATATTTGTTTTTTCAGGCATTTCAACATCCCCCTGGGCAAATACCATTTTTACATTAAAAACTTTATCCGAGTCGGTAAAATTTTGCACCAAGGCTGATAGCATAATTTCATCACCCTCGCGCAATACATTTGGTAAAATCGGCCTCACTATAATGTCCTTTGTTACGACAATATCTGCTTTTTGCTGACCGACTTTCGTGTCTGACGTCACAGCCACGGCTGAAATTGTCCAGGTCGTCAGATTCTCGGGTAACTTTATCGTTATTCTTGCATGTCCGCTCGCATCGGTTGAAACGCTGGGATTCCAGTAAGCAGTGTCTTTAAGGACATCACGGGTTGCACCTCCTTTTTGATTATGAACAAATATTCCATCTGCAAAAAAGGTATGATATTTCTCAATTTCAAGATTGTAAACATCAGTTTTACCAAGATGCCACTCTACCGATTCGACAACCTCTTGGCCATCAGTAGTCGCCAATAAATCACCTGACCGAAGACTCGCTGCTTCCACCCACTTTCCATTGGCTAGGATTATGTGGTTGTCGGTAATTTTGAGCTTACCGTTAATGAGAAGATATCCCCAAACTTGCCTTATTGTAACCTCTTTTACTTTAGCTTTTACAAGCTTATCACTCATTGGAGCCTCCCTTGTTAAAATACTGTCTCCTTTCTTAATATCCTCAATGTTTTTAGTTTTACCATCGCCGAGAAGTATCTTTGTTCCGGGAGCAAAACAGCCACCACCCTGCTCAGAAGTGTTTACAACAATTCCTTCAAGAGAATGTCCTGTCACAGTATTTTCGTAGCGATTAAACCAGAATATATCGTAAATGTTACCTAGCTTAGAATTTTCCAACTCAAATATGGCTTTATCAACTGCCCAAACCGCTACATCCGCTGAGATAGGATTTCCGAATTTATCTTTGGTTTCGATATCCACACTCGCGATATCGCCGGGTTTATATTTATTACCATCGGGTGTGATTTTAACCTGTAGCCGCATCCGCTCTGCTGACACTTTAATATTTTCGTACGTCGATTCCAATTCAGTATTCCCAAAACTTACCGCAGATAAATAAATGTTGGGCATGTCCGTTGCAATTAACGGAAGATCCAAAATTGCGGTGTTCCCGCGCATCTTTACGACCTGATATCTGTTTAGTCTCTCACGATCAAAGCTTACAAAAACATCGCGGTCGGGAATTTCGCTATATAAAATGACTTTCGCCAGATTTCCCGGTTCATATTGTGCTTTGTCGGGAGTAATCGACAACTTACCGGAACTTGTCTCGGAATAACGGGAGTAATTTTGATCGGTAGCATAAAAATAATAAATCTTAATAATTTCATTTCCCCGCCCGTCTTGCGACTCAAGCGTATATTTATATTGCCCTTCTTTTTGCGGCCTAAATTTTATTTCCACTTCACCATGTGCGTTGGTTTTAAATTCTTTATCCAACACTTTTTCGAATTTCCGATTGTAATAGTTACGCGTACCTTTATCATAAACTTCACTCTCGATAGTTGCTTTTATTTTCTGCCCGCTTAAAACGACTGAATCTTTGTGTCCGTGCAACTTAAAAATTGGCGATAATTCATCACCCGCCTTTACGCTCCACATGTAGTTTTTCCTATAAATTCCGAATTCTCCAGGGTAAACAAGAATGTTTTTTCTGTCAAAAGCCTGGTCGGACGAAGAGTCCTGATAGTGAACTTCAACGCTATAAACCCGGGATTTACCTTCATTTTTGTCCTTCTTAGCATCAACCGAAATCGTAGCTTGACCTTTCGAATCCAAATCCAAAGATCCTGATTCAATTTCGTTACTCCCTCCCCACCAACCATATCGGTAATCGTCACTAATTTGATCACCTATATAATCAAAATATTCCCAATCATAATAATCCGAAGAAGTGACTTTGTAGCTGACTTTTACGTTTGCTAAAGGTTGTCCGGAAAAATACTGCCCGGCGACTTGAAGCTTAATTTCATCACCGGAAACGAATTCTCTTTTATCTGCTGACAACTCAACAAAATATTCCGGTTTTCTGAATTCCTGCACGTCAAACTCGGCATATCCATTCCACTCGCTGCCGCTAAAACTCACATAATAATTTCCTGTCTTAATGTCTTTCGGTAATTTTACCTCCCCTGTTACAGCTCCTACAGAACTGATTGGTAAGTCTCTTTCGTAAACAGGCGATTCTTGACCATATTGTTTAATTGTTGCCTTTACAGTTCCTGTAGGAATCGTGTACCGGACATCATCTTCATCACGGATTATGGATTTAAAATAAACCGTGTCTCCGGGGCGGTACAAAGGTCTGTCAGTAAAAGTGAAATAGCGTTTAATCAGCTTAAAATCTCCAAATCGGTTCCATTCATATCCCGTATTTAAGTACCGCAGATTTATCGGTACAACTGCTGTTTCTTCGTCTTGAATGACCAAGGCAATATCCGCCTCCGATGTTAACCTCGTCTTGGCAACACCGTCATCACCGATTGAAACATTGGAAAGTTCAGTTGTCTTATCGCGAAGATTATATACTTTAACGTTTCCACTGGTAAGGCTTTTTTTTGTCCTTAAATCCTGAGACCAGAACACAAATTCCTCACCCGCCTCTTTTACAACAGATGCAATATTTGAACGAACTATATAAGAATTTGTAACCGTGTCACCCACCGATACTCTTAAATAGTAAATTCCTCTTTCCTTTAGGGGCAGACTTACTTTTTCGCTCGCGCCAACCTTTTTCTCAAAACTGGTTATCAAGTTTAAACCGCTTCTGTCGACTTCAGTGCTCACCTGTTCGTTTTCTTTTTTATAAAGAAGGTATTTAAAAAGTGATTCTCTATCCGCTTCGTATAGCTCAAATTTTGCATTACCGCTAACATTTCGTGTATCAATCTCAACCGCAGGGTCATCTCTTGATGACAAAGGAATAAGTCCACCGGAGGAATATTTATAACTGCCTCCGCTTATATATACTACGGGTTTTTGACTTCCCCACACTCCAAGGGTTTCACCCTGATTCTCCTCTGAAACCTCAGTCTCCGGACTAGGAACCGCTTGTTTGTAATGAGGCTTTGAAATAAACAGTAGGTTTGTAAAAAAAATAAGCAAAAAAGACAATAAGGAAAGATTAAAAAGAAACTTCTCTTCTGAATTTTTGTTTTTAGGCATAAAAACAATAAGAATAGACCGCTTGACAACTAATCCTACATCAATTTTTTAATTTAAAACAACTGGCAATTCGGAGCTTATACTTCAACTACAACAACGACTTCACCTTTTATTTTACCGCTTAACTTCTTAATTACATCGCCAATCTTCCCTCTATAGAGTGTTTCGTGCATTTTAGTAAGTTCGCGACCTATAAAAACATTAACATTTCCGAATTCTTCCTCAACCTGTTTAAGAGTTTTAGTAAGCCTGTGAGGCGATTCGTAAAATGCAAAAGTCATTTCCCCAACCTTGAGCCACTTTACAAGCTTTGTCTTTTTCTTTTTCGGCATAAAACCGATAAAAACAAATTCGTTGGCGGTAAATCCACTTGCGCTAAGTGCCGTTGTAATTGCTGACGCTCCGGGGATAGGAATGATTTTTAGATCAGGTTGATAAGATAAAAGATAATCTATAAGTTCATTCCCCGGATCGGATATCCCAGGGGTTCCTGCATCAGTCACGAGAGCAATATTTTTCCCGTCAAGAAGAAAATTCATGATTTGAAGTTTCTTCTCTTCCCCGCTATGTTGATGGTAGCTCAAAGTGGGTCGAAATATTTCATAATATTTCAAAAGATGTCCGGAAACTCTTGTATCTTCAGCAATTATAATGTCAACTTCTTTCAAAATACGAAGTGCACGAAGAGTAATATCCTCAAGATTTCCTATCGGAGTTGCAACAATAAACAGGTTACCCAACATACCCAAATTATACACTCAAAAATTATATTTTTGGGTCACTTTATTGACACATAGAAATTCAGTGATATTATTCAGTAATGAAAGATCTTTTGGGCGCAGATAAAGCAAAAGACGGACATCGCGGTACTGAAGGTTTGGCTTCCACAATAGACGATATGGGGGTTGAACTCACTATCCGGGGAAAGGGAAGAAGATTAACACCCGCTGAAAAAAAGAAGATGACGATTACAAGCGGTTACCAAGCAGTCTTGCCCCAATCACTGGCTGATACTGACTAACTTAAGCTTCATAAATTATTTATAATAAGCGTTACAATCGCATTAACCTTTGAATAATTGGTTTTATCGACGGAAATGTCGTCGAAGACTCCACAAACCCAACGCGACAACTGGGATAAGTGATCCGCAGACTTCACTTTTAATTGGAAGGCAACGTTTTCTTCCAGTACCCTCATCCACCCAGCAAAATTCTGATCCAAAATCTGGAGTAGGAGTTGGTTCAGGCCCTTGACCTTGCCACCGTACTCTTCTTTCCCCCAAAAAATCCGGTCGCTCACTCATTTGAAATGTTAATTGAGGCTTTGCGTTATTAATGAGAAGATCCACATCCACGCTAGATAAGGGTTTAGCTTTATCGCCTCTGTTCGCTAACATTGATGCTGCCACTATAAAATTATTCAGAAATTCGCTCATATTATTTGTATAGAATTTACTACGCTATTCTATCAACAAAGATTCCAAATTGCCAATTATTAAATGATATAATTGCGTTAGTCTTATCGGGGTGTAGTGAATCGGTATCACGCTACGTTCGGGACGTAGAAACAGGCAGTTCAATTCTGCCCACCCCGACTCGAGGTTTACAATCCTGATTGGCTATCTTCAATCGGATTTTCTTTAATTTTTTGTAGCAAAATGTTTTTTAAGCTTTCCGCATTTTCTTTTTTTAGCCCGGGAATTATTACTTTATTTCCATGAAACCCTGCGAATTCTATCTCTTTCTGTTTACCAAAACTTTTATTTAAAAATCCATATTTAGTTGGCTGTTGGCCAGCACCAGCTCCTAATGAAGCATTTTCCAAAGTAAAAGATGCAATCTTAAAAATTCTGTCAAAAATAGATTGTTTTACGTAAACATTTTGGATCACCCCGTACGGTATGTGTCTTTCTTCTTTTTTCAAAACACCCTGCCTTAATGTTAAAAATTGACTTTCAACCGAATAATGAAAAGTTAACTTTTTTAAAACCGTTAAAGTCGGAAACAAAATTATAATCCCAATATAAATCATTATGGACTGTTTTGTCTCAGGGTCTTCGGGATCAAACATATAGGAAATCAGAAGGAGACTAAAAATAAATAAAAATGGTGCTGAAGATTTAAACACCCACAACCACTCAATCGGATAATTTTTTTCTGTAATTTGACTTTCCATTTCAGGACTTTTGTGCTTGAGCCGGAGGTGTATTAATTCCGGCACGATTTCTGTTTATCCTTGCACTTACAGTTTTAAGAAGATGATCCCGAAGTCCGTCAGCGGCGGCTTTTTCAACTCCGTCAATGTGTGCTGCCATCCCCGAGCTTATTGTTGCGCTTGATAAATGAACATCATAAAGCCCAAACATCCTGTCCAGTAAATCCTGATCAACATACACATCCTGAATCCGCTCATAAGGAATTGTAATTTCGTGAGGCGTGATCGGTCCTTTTTTTATTACAATGAAGTCATCATTGAGATCATAGTAATAAACATCGTAATACCATTTTTGATATAAATAATTAATAACAACAATTAAGGCGAGAAATGAAAAAACGCCAAGTGTAACCAAACCCATAACACTTCCCGATGAATTTCCAGTCTGACCTGCGAGGGTAATAAAAAACCCGGTAAAAGCGAAATATGCGACTCCGAAAACGATTATCCAAGCCAAACTCGCGCCAAGCGTTTTTTTCAGCACTTTTTTAGTGCTCAAGGGAAACTGTTCCCTGGTTTTGCTCATAGCAATTGCCATAATTAATCTATTTATAGTTAATTAAAATCGGGATTACAATAGGTGGATTGTATTGACAGCTAGGAGCTAAGTGTATCAGCGAGCTGTTTGATCAAAGAAATAACAACCGGAGGAGCCATTAAACTGTTACACATCTGTCCATTGTCATCTAATACTGACCAAGGTTTTTCCGAGACTACAACTTTTTCACCTTTCCCAAGTTTATAAACAAACTCAGGTGTGATTTCATAATTATCAAAGTATTTATTCGATTCGGAAACAAGTACATGATTTCTTAATAATATTTTCGGGACTCCATACAAACTAAACGCTTTTCTTAAAATTTCCTCATCTTTTTCCAATCGTTCTTTTATCGGAGCAATTCCCTT
This sequence comes from Candidatus Woesebacteria bacterium GW2011_GWB1_38_8b, assembly GCA_000993115.1. GTDB lineage: Bacteria > Patescibacteriota > Microgenomatia > UBA8517 > UBA8517 > GWC1-37-12b. Next base: position 23,544 of record LBVN01000014.1, on the reverse strand, counting down.
ATCATCTCCCTCTTTACCTACCATTTTACCTCCTTTGCAATCCGGATTGTCACACTCCAAATAAAAATGCTTGGTTTTGGATTCGTATTTAATTTTACTGGTAGGAAGTAATTTAATATTGCGGGTTGTTTTACAGTTTGGGCAAATTACCCTATATTTTATTCTTTCGTCAATAACCGACAAAGGAATATCAATAAGCACAAAAATATCAGGATCGTTTCTATAATTTATCAAGTCGCGAAAATATAAAGAGTATGAAATTTGATCCATATCGCGGGGTAAACCATCAATAAAAATAGACATTCCGGTCAATTCGTCAATATGAGCTTTGAGAAGCGCCAATATAAATTCAGTTGGAAGGAGTTTACTTGTCGATCTGCCAAGATGGGCACTAACTGCATCTTCCCAAGCCATATAACCACGATAGTAGCGCTTCATTCTTTTATATTTTTCGGTTTTTGTAAAACTATCCCAATCATCCATTTCCCGAATCAAATCTCCAACAGACACCAATGCAATTTTATCTTTTCCGAAAATTTCTTTAATTAGCTGTGAATATGTTCCCTTACCGGAATTTTTCTTCCCTAACATATAAGCGATAAAGGTTTTGTCGTCTAAAAAGGATCGTATCTTTCTGATTTCTTTTCCTACTTTAGCCTCAAAATATTTTTTGCGACCTTCTGGGGAATTTATATCAAAAAATTTTGTTAAACCTTTTACTTTTGTGCCGACTACTGGAAATTCAAGGTTCTTCATGGTTTTTGTCTCCCGAATTATGCCTTATAACCTCAGGGTTTTTCAAGAAGGTAATTTTATTTCTTTTGGTCCAATCGAGGCAAAATTAATTTTACCGGGTTTAAATAAATCTTTCGCAACTTCTTCCAAATCGTTTAAGGTTACCGCGTCTATTTTTTCAAAATATTGCTCCGGCGTTTCAATGGTGTCTAAAAACATAGCGCGCTTAGCAAAAAAAGAATTTACTGCAAATGTATCCTCCAATGAAAGTGCGGCACGGCCTTTCAGATAATCTTTTGACTTTTGAAGCTCTTCTGCTGTAATCTTTTTTGAACCAAACACATCTTCGTGCTCAGAGATAATTATTTTTACAACTTCCTCTGCATTTTTTGGGTCGGTCCCTGCATAAGTTGCAAAAACTCCTGTGTCGATATGAGTTGATACCGACGATCCCACAGAATAAGCAAGTCCCCTCTTCTCCCGTATTTCAGTGAACAATCTCGAACTCATTCCCCCACCCAGAATTATAGACAGGAGAGTCTGGGCATATTTTCGGGAGTCGCTTGTCGGGTACGAAAGATAACCTAAAATAAGATGAGATTGCTCAGTGGCTTTTTTAATGCATTTCGTAACGGGCTTTTTTTGCGATTCCGAAAACAGAATGGGTTCTGATTTTATACCTTGTTTTAAATTACCAAAGTATTTTTCGGCAAAATCCAAGGCCAATTTTTGAGTAATTCCTCCAGACAGTGTCAAAAGGCAATTTTGTGTAACATAATAGATACTTCTATAATTAACAAAGTCAGCTTTTTGCATAGATTTCACTGTATCGGGAGTTCCCGCAATATCGGCACCCAGTGGGTGGTTTGGAAAAATAAGTTCCGAAAAAATAGATCCCACTTTTTCGGAAGGATGGTCCTCCTCCATCGCAATTTCCTCAAGAATTACTCCCCGTTCCTTTTCCATTTCCTTAGCATCTAATGTTGGCGTCACCAACATGTCAGACAACAGTTCGTACGCTTTTTCAATCTGAGTAGCCCTTGTCTTAACATAAAACGCAGTCCACTCTTTTGAAGTCGCTGCATTATATTCAGCCCCTAAACCATCGAGCGCTTCCGAAACAGCAAGTGCAGTTTTATACTTCTCCCCGCCTTTAAATGCCATATGTTCCAAAAAATGGCTTATCCCACCGAGGTTTTTGACTTCATTTCTTGATCCCGACTTTACCCAGAAAGTTAAGCAGGCAGATTCTAAGGATGGCATTTCTACAGTTAATACAGGGAGGCTGTTTTTGGTTTTTACAATCTTATAATCCATGAGGACAAGTGTAATAAAGAATTTTGCGTAAGTCCAGACTTGGAAAGTATCAATTGCGGTGAAGTCAAATTATGTTTAAAATGAAAATGTTATGCCTGAAGAAAATATAAATATCGATAATATATTTCACCTTTCGCTTAAGGTAGCAATTAGACACAGGCTTCCCTGGCTCGGATTGGGACTTTTTGGCGGTATTTTGGCTTCAGGAATAGTTGGTAATTTTGAAGAGATAATTTCAAAAAATTTAGTACTTGCAGCATTTATTCCCTTGATTGTTTATATGAGCGATGCGGTTGGCACACAAATGGAGTCATTCGCAATCCGTGACTTTGCCCTTCATAAAAATCTTAATTTCTTTAAATACTTTTTTCTTTTTGTAATTGCATTTCATACGGACCTTAAACTCGCGTTTGTGATTTCAGTTTCAATGTTTTTTTCAATAATCAGCTCTGTCATCACCGGACTTCTATTTCCAAGATACTTCAATCGTCACAGACTTGACCCCGCAAATGCGTCCGGTCCTATTGCAACTATCACCCAAGATATTTTGTCAATCGTAATTTACTTCACCATAGCCTCGGCATTTTTATGACACACCTCACGCTTTTATAACAGCACCTGTTTTTCATAGGGTTATGGGGTTTATTCAGATTTTATTAGACTCATATAATTTTTTCCACCCAATATACTTATAAATGATTTTTTGGTATAATATGCCCCATAGTTTGTGCAACAAACTAATAGCGGTTTCTATTGCACTTTTATATTTTCAATTAAATTTTTTCATTTTTCATTTCCATAAGACCCCATACTTTTTTGGGAGCACGATGGACATAAATCATTGTGTCCAACTTACTCCCAAAAACCGTAAGGTTACTGACGAGACGAGGGAAAACTCGTCAGAGCACCCTAACGGGGTACCGGAATAGGATCTGTTTACTGGAATATTGGTGAACAAATCCTGTAGTATTCCGGGGATACACGGGAGTAGATAGGAGAAATAAAGATGAACAGTAGACTGTTGATTGTAGTAATTCTAATGCTGACCATGATGGTAGCACTAGGGTGGTTGGCCTGGGGTCAAAATCGTCAGATTGCAGAATTGACGGAAACCCACCAATCAGAGCTTGTTGTTGCTGAGATCAAGGGCAGAGAAACGGCACTAGCCGTATCTCAGGCAACGATTGAAGCAGCTGAGATCAAGGGCAGAGAAACGGCATTCGCCGTATCTCAAACCACGACTGAAGCCTTCAAGGCAATGCCCATCAATGAACCTCAGAACCAGCAGGACTGGTCCCTAGAAGAACCATCTAAGCTAGATGGTTCAAATCAAACAGGCTGGGCAATCGCGACTGTGATTGTTCTTCTCCTGTTTGTTGGGGCAATATACTGGATATTTTTCCGAAAAAGCGATTGACCGATCCGCCCTCGCGGACCGAAGAACGACCCAAGAGTCGCCGGAGCTGGGAAAAGCTAAGTTTTTTTGCATTTATGCTTTTTCTTTTCTGGTTTTCGAGGGTCGTTTTTTTTTTTTGGAAAAAACTAAAGATTTTCTAATAATTATAGGGCTACATTTTATCAGGAGCTTGAATTCCAAGAAGACTTAAACCGCTCTTTAGTACCGTACCGGTTGCTGATGTTAATGATAAATCAAAAGGTTCATTTTCTCCCCCAATAATTTTAGTCGAATTGTAGAAACTATTGTACCGCTTTGCCAATTCGTACAAATAATTGCAAATTAAGTTAGGTGCATATTTCTCCCCTGCTTCAGCCACAACTTCCGGAAAATGAACCAAATGTCGGAGTACCGAAAGTTCATCAGAATTAATTTCGCCTATTTTTTTAACTATTTCATGATTTGTATTTTTAGCCTTTGCAATAACGCTTTGTGTCCTCGCAAATGTATATTGAAGGTATGGTCCGGAGTTCCCCTCCATATTAACCACTTTATCCCAATCAAAAACGATATCGCTTTGAGGAGCATGCATTAAATCAAAATATTTTATCGCCCCAATTCCAACAACTTCAGACAATTTATTCACCTCCTCTTTTGAAAATCCGCGCGAGGTTTCTGATTTTGAAATTATTTTTTTGGCTTTTTCCACCGCTTCATCCAAAACTTCCTCCAATTTTACTGTACTACCCGATCTTGTTCTAAACTTTTTACCATCAGTACCAAGATATAGGCCATGCTTTGTGTGATGAAGTACAACTTCGTCGCTAACTAACCCCAACTTTTTTCCGGCAGCAAAAACCTGGCTGAAATGAAGTGTTTGCTCTGCACCTACTTCGTATATAATAATTTGCGGATTCCACTTTTTTTGCCTTAAATCCAAAGTCGCAAGGTCGCGGGTTGCATATGTTGTTGTACCGTCACTTTTCAAAAACATAAGCGGTACATTTATTCCGAATTCTCTCAAGTCAATTATTTTTGCACCATCCTCCCCAATTTCCAAACCCTTGAGTTGCCCATTTTCAAATCCGGCAACAAGATCCTTCATTTTATCCTCATAAAAACTCTCACCATAGGCATAATCAATTTCAACACCTAATCGTGAATATATCCTGTTAAATTCGCTAAGCGAAATGTCCTTACACTTCTCCCATATTTCCCTCGCCTCCTTGTCCCCTTCCTCAAGTTTTTTAAACCAGTTTCTTGCTTCATTTTCAATTTCAGGGTTTTTTGCCGCCTCTTCATGAAAAGCTACATATAACCTCTCAAGTTTTTCTATATCAAAATCAGGTACCGATTCTCTTTTAATCATATAAAGAAGTTTTCCAAACTGGGTTCCCCAATCTCCAAGGTGATTGTCTCCAATCGTTTTGTAACCAAGAAAATTGTAAATGTTATATAAAGCCTGACCTATGATTGTTGAGCGCAAATGACCAATTGAAAACCGTTTCGCTATATTTGGTGCCGAATAATCAATAACCACAGTTTTTCCTGTACCGATACTTGAACAGCCATATTTTTCAGGTACGGTATTAATTTTCTCCAGGTTTTGTATCAGGTTTTCTTTTTTCAGAAAAAAATTTATAAATCCCAGTCCGGCTATCTCAATCTTTTCAACAACAGCCATTAGTTTATCGTCATTTTTAAGCTTTTCTGCCAATTCTTGCGCATATTGTCCGGGGTTTCCCCATTTAGCATTTGGTATTTGCGTTTTAGCATTCTCAAACGTGGTCATCGCCACGTTAGAACTGTAATCCCCGAACTCACTGTTCTCCGGTACATCCAGTTTTAAGTCTTTTACACCGGTAATTTCTACTAATACTTTTGTAATTGTCTCTCTGGTTTCCATACAATTTGTTTATGATTATATCAACAATAAATAAGTTAGTGCATCTGAAGTGTACAGATGCAAACATTTCCATTATACTTTATTTCTTCGTCAATAATTTATTCCCATCAGTTTCTACTACAACATCGCCCATCTGGTCTGTTCTTAAAATCTTCACATTTTTATCACCTAGCATTTTTAGGATTTCTTCGTGCGGATGTCCGTAGGAATTATTTTTCCCCGCGGAAATTACTGCAATTTCCGGATTTACCGTTTCCAAAAGTGAAGCTGACATTCCATTCCTGCTACCATGATGAGGTACTTTGATATAGTTTACCTGCCCAACACCCGATTTTTTCAAAATCTGTGCAACTTCATCTGACTTTTCAGGACTAATGTCCCCTGTAAAAAGGGCTTTAAAGTTTCCATATCTAGCCAGCGTTACAATCGAAAACTCGTTCGGGTCGAGCTTAGAAGTAAATTTTCCAAGTACGCTTGATAACTCCCCCTGTTCTTCGTTATAATTTTCCTTTTTTTCTTCCGAATTCTTATCCAGATACTCTTTTTTGGGGGAAAGTATATCCAAATATATCAAACCTACCCTAAGATTTGATATATCCGCAGGGTTTAACACCACTGTCTTACCCCCCACCACTGTACTTACTAGCAGTCTATACTCATCAGTGCTATTATCAAGGTTGTTCGCCAAAAAATTATCGACATTGTAATTCTTAAATATTTCAATGAGTCCTAAGAAGTGGTCTTTCTGCGGATGAGTTAAAATAACTAACTCAATTTCCCTGTCCCAGAAAGGAATATTTTTACCTACACAATTAACAATCTTCTTATTCGGTCCTCCATCAATAATCACTTGTGTGCTTTTATAAGTTAACAAAAATCCATCCCCTTGTCCGACGTCACACGCAACTATTTCTAAATTATTAGAAAATATAGAATGTACCGCTAACCATACGGTACAGAACACCATCAATTGAATGATCAGAAATATTTTCCACTTGATCGACATAATTTAACCGTCCTAAAAAATTGACTAATTTTTGTCAGCCAAAAAAACCAACGATACCGGTGAAATATTTGGCTAATGGATAAATAAGAAGAAGTACCGCCTGCCCGAACGGATAATAAAGCATCCCGAAAATTCCCCCTATAAATCCAACAATTGTTATTATAGGTATAGTCCATAGCGTTAAGACATTCGCAGCAATTGATAAAGGGTTATAACTGCCAAAAGTAAAATACAAAACCGGAATCACCCCAATTTGGGCAGAAGTAGTTGTTATAAGCGATTCTTTAAACAATTCAGGCAATTTATTAATCAGTTTTATCTTTTCGACAAAATCTTTTACCTTTTTTGTAAAAACGACGAGAGATAATGTTGCGGTAAAGCTTAAAATAAACCCCACATCAAAAATCCAATCCGGCACCACAAAAAGCATAATAAACGCGCTGTATATTACCGCCCTAATCGTTTGATTTAATCGGCCGGTTAGTTGAGCCAAAAAACCTATTGATCCCATGATAGCTGCGCGCACAATCGGAGCGTCAAATCCACAAATTACCGCGTAAATCCAAATTCCTAAAATCACTATCAGAATCGCGTTTTTTCGCTTTACCAATGATAAACACATTGCCAGCAAGAACCCTGCAACTAAAGTGACATTCATACCCGATGCAACCACAACATGAGCTGTTCCCGATCTTCTCAAACTTTCCCAAAATTCTGAAGAGATACCCGATTTAGAACCAATTGTCACTCCGGCAACTAACGCAGATTCATTCGTAGGGAGTGACCTATTATATACTTCTAATAATTTAGATCTGGTTTTATATATTACTGCCTTCGTTGCTACAATTTCTTTAAGAGCCGGCTGGGATAGTTTATCGCCGTCAACAATCCCCTCGACAACAACTTTGTCTCCATAAGAAATCCCGGGGTAAAGAGGCAGATAAAACTTAAGTCCCGCAAGTTTTAAATATTGGCTATTGTCATAGTTTACCGGCTCGGATCTAACTATAGCCGTAATTTTTATTCGATCACCGCGGTTGTAGTTCGGCCGCGAAGTAGAATATCTAACGATAATAACGGCAATCGCAATTAGAGTTAAATATATTGTTTTAGTACCATTTGTATTTTTTGTCATTTAGCATTTATATTTTTAGCATTTGAATTTTAATAAGTAACTACTTTGTCTTTTACCTTTTCGTAGACATTTTTCTTTAATGCGCCTTTTGTAAGAAGCTCCTCAACTGTTGAGTAAGGGCGGTGATCAATGATGCTTTGGGCGTAAACAGGACCAATTCCGGGGAGTTTATCTAGCTCTGACGCACTTGCTTCGTTAATGTTAACTAAATTTTGATTTTCCGCGGTATCCCCGCTTGACACAGTTTGATCCCCACCACCACTGCTGGCACTCAGAACGTTTGTTTGCTCATCAATTTTTGGGATATATATTTTTTGACCGTCAATAAGCTTTGCCGCGCGATTTATTGTTTTCTCAAACCACTCTCTATTTGCCTGAGCCGTTAAACCCCCTGAGGCAATTAAAACTTCGTCAACCCTTGCACCCTGGTCAAAGGTATAAACCCCGGGCTTTTCAACAGCTCCTGCGATTTCTACTACTAATTTTGTTTTTGTATTAGGCAGTTGATTAGCGTTTTCAAGAATTTCAACTTTTGAAGATGAAAAGGAGTTACCATTTTTCCAGTAAAATATGCCTATTCCAATAAGTATTAAGCCACCTAAGAAAATTGATAAAACCAACTTATATCGATTCAAAAACTCCTCGAGGTTAAATTTTGCAGGTGACGGATCCTCCAAACCGAAATCTTCGGTTGACATGTTATTTCATTCTTGTACTTTATAAATAAATTGTCCATAACATCCTTTTTGGATTAATTAACTACAAAGTTAACCAGCTTTCCCTCAATATAAATTTCCTTTTTAATTTCTTTCCTTTCAATCCATTTCTTAACCTTCTCATCCGATTTCGCCAGTTCCAAAATCGTCTTTTTATCATCTGCCTTTTCTCTTCCGACTTCAATTGTTGATCGCAGTTTTCCATTCACTTGTATAGGGATAGTTATCGTTTGTTCAATTACCAACTTTGGATCATGTTTCGGCCAAGGAGCTTGGTGAACTGAAAATTTCTCTCCCAAAACATTCACCCAAACTTCCTCAGCTAAATGGGGAGAAAACGGTGCAATTAGACAACACAACTTTTTTGCATCATCGTGAGACAAACTTTCCTCATCGTCCCAAACATTTAAAAGCTCCATTAATGATGCAACTATCGTGTTATATTTCAGTTCTTCTACATCGGTGTCGACTTTCTTTATAGTTTGATTTAGTTTGATAGATAATATATTAGATGTTTTTTCCTCTACTTTTGTATTAAATGCTCTCCACAACTTTCCTAAAAATCGGGAACAACCTTCCAGTGATTCATAACTCCAAGCCACTGTGTTTTCGAATGGCCCTATAAACATTTCGTATAACCTAATCGTATCAGCCCCGAATTTTTCGACTATCTCGTCCGGGTTTATTACATTGCCATATGACTTACTCATTTTCCTACCATCAGGACCCAATACAATTCCATGCGAACGTCTTTTCTTATAAGGTTCATCTGTAGGTACTACACCTATATCATATAAAAATTTATAGATAAACCTGGAATAAAGTAAATGTAGTGTAATATGCTCAACTCCACCCTGGTAAAAATCAACCGGAAGCCAATGCTTCATTTTATCCTTCGCGGCTATTTCTTTATTATTGGATGGATCTGTATAGCGAATGTAATACCAGTTTGATCCTGCCCAATTGGGCATAGTGTCAGTTTCCCTTCTTGCCTGTTTGCCACATCTCGGACAGGCTACATTTAGCCACTCAGTCGCATCTGCTAAAGGTGATTCACCAGTTCCACTCGGTTTATATTTTTCAAGGTAAGGCAACTCGACAGGCAAATCTTTCTCCGACACGGCAACGGCACCACAATCAGAGCAATGGATTATTGGTATAGGCTCGCCCCAATAATGCTGTCGAGAAAAAACCCAATCATGCAGATGGTAAGTCGCTTCAGCCTTTCCCCAACCTTGTTTTTCGATATCTGAAATGATTTTGCTTAGATTTTCAGGTACTTTTATTCCGTTCCAATCACCCGAATTAATAAGTTTTCCGCTTCCTGAAAAAGCCGAATCTTTTTCTTTGGCACCATCAACAACTTCGATAATTTCAATAGAGTGTTTTTTTGCAAAAGCAAAATCCCGTTCATCATGAGCAGGAACTCCCATTACTGCACCCGTTCCATAATCTGAAAGTACGTAATCCGCCACATATATAGGCACTTCAATATCGCTTGCGGGGTTAATTGCATATATTCCAGTAAAAACACCAGTTTTTTCTTTTTTGATATTATCTCGTTCAATTAAAGTTTTTTGTAAAGATTTGCTAATATATTCAATTACCTCATTTTTATTATCTTCTGTGATTAAATTAACTAGATATTTCTCGGCATATTCTGGCGAAACGACCATAAATGTAACTCCAAAAATAGTGTCCGGCCTTGTTGTAAAAACTTTGATCTTGTCAGATTTGCCTTTCAATTGAAAAACAATTTCAGCTCCGCTTTTTCTTCCTATCCAATTAATTTGTTGGTCACGAATCGAAGGAGAAAAATTAACTTTCTCTAAGTCATTTATTAAACGCTCGGCATATTTCGTAATTCTTAGTAACCATTGCTTTTGAAGCCGCTTCTCCGTAAGATTACCGCAACGCTCGTGCGTTCCGTTGGCTAAAACTTCCTCATCTGCAAGATTTGTTTTACAGTAAGGACACCAATTTACATAGGTTTCTGACTGATATGCTAAACCTTGCTCATATAATTTTAAAAATATCCATTGAGTCCATTTATAATACATTGGATCACTTGTATTTATTTCTCTGCTCCAATCAAAAGATATTCCCAAACTTTTAATTTGTCTTTTGAAGTTTTCAATGTTTTTAGAAGTAATAATAGAAGGATGCACACCCATCTTGATTGCATAGTTTTCAGTAGGTAAACCAAAGGCGTCCCACCCTATCGGATATAAAACATTATAGCCTTCCATTCTTTTTTTACGGGAATATGCATCCATACCAGTCCAACTCCTCACATGTCCAACATGCAACCCCGCTCCGGAAGGATATGGAAATTCGATTAATTGATAAAATTTTTTCTTATCCGAGGCATCACTGGCATAGTACAGTTTATTTTCTTCCCATTTCTTTTGCCAAACCTTCTCAATCTCCCGATGATTGAAGCTGGTCTGATTCGATCGATTGTGTGTCTTATCATGCAAATTGCTTAGTCTGTTTGACGCACTTTTTTTATTCATAAAACTAAAATGATTATATTCTTTTGATAAATTATTTACAAACAACATATATTAATTTATATTAACCTCTTATGTAGACTCTGATTAATTGTAATATCCACAAATCTACTTATTTCCCTAAGTCATTAACGATTTTTTGCTTATATGAATACCTTACGAGGTTATACTTGAAAGGTCTAACCTTATAAGTATAGTTACTAACAAGTTAATATATGTGCATATCTGTCAATCACTAATAATAGGATAGTAAATTTGGGAGCTTGTAAGCCCAATCCTTGCAAGGATAACTGAAATTATCTAAGAGTTGCTTAATATTTTTTACATTAGTAATTAAAGGGTTTGATTATTTCAAAGATACATTAATTTTCAAAAATTCCTCGTAATTAAAACCAATTACAAAAATGTTAATCACACTTGTCACCTCTCATAACCACGATATACAATTTTAAAATGATTTGTTTCTTGGTTTTCAATCTTTATTTCAATCATAGTTGTAATTAACGAACTAAAAACAACTATAGTAATTAGACGTGTAATCCTATATAAATAACAAACCGCAAATTTAAATCTCAATTATTATAGTTATTTTTCTATAAATCAATAACGCGGCTAATTTCTTGAATCAAGACAAAATATTTATAATCCCTCTTTTTCGGTCTAAAAAGGTAGCATTTTTCTTTAGCACTCGAAAGAAATATATGCTAACATGAAGCCTTTTATAGTTTTCACAGAAATTTACTGGGTTATTAAATATATGCAAAGAAACGATATATTTATTAGAATTTAATATTTATTAACCGCGAAAAATACTTTTGTCGTGCTAATTACACAGATTGTTGCATTAGACTGCATAGATATTTAGACTTTTAGGACATCCTTCAACCCAGCTGAACCCTCAATACCTATGTAAACTTCAACTCTATCTTCTTTTACCCTCATCAATCCGTTACTGACCTTAATCTCACTTACTTCACCTTTGTTATCCCTAATAACTAGAGATCTTTGTATTAGAGATATAAAATTGGCATGCTGTGGTAAAACATCGAACTTTCCCTTTTTGTTAAACGATGTTATCGATGCTACTTGCCCTTGATACATAACACCGCTTCTCGATTTTACACTCAGGTTGAATAATAACATTATATTAACTTAATTTTATCTCACTTAAACTCCCGATAAATCTAAATTTTTCCTCCGGGACATGATCAAACTTACCAGCAATTATTCCCCGTAAATCCTCAATGGCCGTTCTAAGATTAACATATGCACCTTTTTGACCTCTTTGGGATTCGGCAACAAAGAAATTTTGTGTCATATAATTTCTTATTTTCCTTGCCCGTCTAAAACTGAGCTGGTCCTCTGCCGAAAGCTCCGACTCACCAACCAACGAGACAATTCTTTCCAGACTTTCAGCCTGTTTTATTACAGCTTTTGCATTAAGTGCCGTTTCATAATGCATGTCGCCCACAATGTGCGGATTTAACAAAGTTGATGTGGTCGAAATTATATCAATTGCAGGGAGAAGTCCTTCCTGATACATACGCCTCGACAAAACAATAACAGACTCAAGATAAGGAAGGATTGTCTGGACACCGTGATCCAATAAATCATCCGCCGGAACATATATTGCCTCAATCGTAGATATCGAGGCATTTTGATTTGCGATAAGCCGTTCGTGGAAATCAGCCATCTCGCTTTCGAGCGTTGGCTGGTAACCGTCTTCGGATGGGATTGTGGATGTCATCGTCGAGAGTTCGTTTCCTGCCTGGGCAAAACGATAGACGTTATCTATAAAAAACAGAACATCTTTCTTTTTTTGATCCCTAAAATACTCTGCCAAGCTCGCCGCAGAAAATGCAGCCAAAAACCTTACCGCAGGATTTTCTCCCATTGGACCAAAAATAAGTGATGATCTGTCCATTACCTGACTGTCTTTGAGTGCCTCGTACAATTCAAGTCCTTCCCTTGCACGTTCTCCGACACCTGCAAATATTGATACTGTTTTTTCTTTATCTCTGCCAACAATATTATGAAGTATCTCGGTGAGAAGAATTGTTTTCCCAACTCCGGCTCCCCCAAATAAACCCATTTTCCCGCCTTTTGCGAGAGGGGCAAAAACATCAATTGCTTTAATCCCTGTCTCTGCAATCTCGACTTTAGTATTTACATTATTAATATTTTTGTTATTTCTATGCACCGGAACCTCAATATTTGTTTCAATATCTTTACCAGCGTCAATGGGTCTGCCGAAAATATCGACTACTCTCCCGAGCATACCGTCGCCAACCGGAAACATTATTGGCCTTCCGGTATTTACAACTTTTGCACCTCTAAATAGTGAGTTTGTTCTCCCAAGAGTCAAGCAATAAAAAGTATTAGAGCCGGACGATGAATAAACTTCAAATCTAATATCAGGATCGCTTTCCAGATATAATTGGTCATATGGAGCCGGCTTTAAATCCTTAAAGACCACTTCAACAACCTGACCTTTTATACTGACTATTTTACCTATACTTACTCTGTCCATAATATATCTTAATACAACACACTAGATAACATATTTGTTTGTTTTTTGCCGCTCTCCTGGTGAATAATTCGCAGTTTTTCAAACTTCAAATCTTTTACCCATTCCTTTATATTTTCATTCGCTTTATCCATAGATACGATACGAGAAGCCAATTTAGCCAATTGTGATTCCTGAACCGACTGTTCAAAAAGCGATGCAAAAATCTCGGTTTCAAAAAACATTAAGATTTCTTCTATACTAGGCTCAAAAATGTAGGTTTCGGGATTTTTTGCGAGATTTTCATCTATTTTTGTACCCGCAGAGATTTCAAATACTTCCGGCGTTTGAGTAATTACCGATTTATATCTCCCGTAATACACTTTTATTTCCTCGTATTGGACAAGGTGTCTTACTACTTCACCAAGTTTAGCTTTGTCGGTTCCATAATCGGGAAGGTCGAAATATGTATAAGCACGTTTGGGTTCATTTTGGAGAAATAAATTTCTTCCCAACCTCCCTACTATCGTTACTTCTATTTCCGGATTAAGCCTTACATCTTTTAAGAATTCGTTAAAAACCTTTTGTACAATATCACCATAAAAACCCGTGTTCGCTGATATAAAAGCTGAAACTATTTTTCCGTTGTGAGCAAGAAATGTGACTTTAGTCAAATCTTTACGGCCGCCCGAGCTGAATAAAGATAGTTTTCTTGAATATGCGTCTAGCGTATCTTTAAAAATACTGTTAATCGAAGTAAGGAATTCTCTGTTTTTTAAAACCGAATCGCGGATTTTCTTCATACGAACTGATGCAATTTGCCCATAAACTTCAACCAGCTCGTGCAAGCTATCAACCTGAAAAATCTCATTTTCTACATCCTTTTTTCTAAGCATATCTATTTTTTTCTAAATTAACGACGAATCCGTTCTGATAATATTTATTAAATCTGAGAAATTATTTGATACCGCAATTGTTTTATCGATTTTTTTCTTGTATTCTGCATCGGTATTGTAATTAAGTACAATTTTTTCAATTTCTGTATCTACATTTTGCATCGGAGTTTCATTCCACATTCCCGACCAAATTGCAGCCAAAACAATTAAATTGGCATTTATAGGAATTAATTCGTCTGTAGTTTGATCAAAAAATATATCGACCTTTTTCCCCAGTTCAATAATTCCGCGGATCGTATCCCCCGCCTCGGCACCAAAATGGACAAACTGCTTCATCCTTTCATAACTAACCAAAAAACTAAGCACTTGGCGGCTTACATCTCGTAATAGTGGTGTTTGCGCTTGGTGGCCGACACGGGTGACTGATAGAAATGGAGACACTGCAGGCCGTTTACCTGAATTATACAAATCAATATCAAAAAATATATGACCGTCTGTCATAGCCATAAGATTTGTTTGCAAATAACCAGATAAATCCCCCATTATCGTCTCAGCAACTGGAAGTGCAGTTATGGAACCTTTTCTGAAGTTGCCGGCACGCTCAATTATCCTTGAATGCAAATAAAATATATCGCCTGGATAGGCGTTTCTTCCCGGAAATCTCCTGGCAAGAAGTGAAATTTCCCGATATATTCTTGCATGGGTCGTCATATCGTCCAAAATTAGTAATACATCTTTACCCTGATCACGGAAAAACTCTGCGATTGTCATCGCGGTGAAAGGAGTAAAAAATATCAGCCCGGATTCGTCCGAAGAACTGGTTGCTACAACTAGTCCGTTTTTCAGAATCCCTTTTTCCTTCATAAACTCGTAGCGCCTTTTGATATCTTCTTTTCTCTGGCCAATTACCGCATAGATGCAAACGGTTCCCAGTTTTGACTGATTCTCCATTATTTGTAATAAAAATTCAGTTTTACCGGTTTTACGGTCTCCTATTACAAGTTCACGCTGACCTTTTGCCAACGGCACAATGATATCTGCTATAGAAACTCCTGTTTCCATTGCAGTTTCAATTTTTTTGCGTCCGATTATACCGTGCGGTTGAGTGTCAACCGCAGACATATGTTCCTCGCCTTTTTTGATCGGCCCGTCGTCAATTACCCTTCCCAACGGATCGATCATTCGACCAATCAGTTCGTTAGAAATCGGCACCTGAAGCATATCATTTGTCCTTGCGGCTCTCGTACCAACCCGAATGTTATTGTTATCCAATATTAATACTTCAACCCTTTCTTTGGTTAAAGATAAAACTTGGCCGATGTTACCGTTCTCAAAAAATATTGCCTCATATGGTCTTGCGAGCGGTAATCCACTAACATATACGATTGAATGCATTATCTCTTCAACAACACCAACTTCTCCGACGGTTTCTAATAATTTCTCAAAATCATCCATTTTTTATTTTTTTGCTTTACCAAGAAGTTCTAGAACATCCTTACGTGTTTCTTCCAGCTCGTCTTCGAATATTTTCCGGAAGGAATAATCCTTATATCTACCTCCATAGCTTATTACCACCCCACCGACGATTTGCGGGTCGTACAATAGCTCCAGTACGATTTTTTTCGGCATTATCGACTGAACAAAATCATAAAAACGCCTGACACTTAATTCGCTTGGTTCGTACGCCAAAGTTATCGAAACACTTTTAATTCTATCCAGTTCTTTTTCAATATCGTTAAAATAATCGCGCAGATTAACATTTTGGGTTTCATTTCTGATTGTTTCGGATACCCAAATTCTGATATCATTTTTCAACGAATTTTCGATGTTTTTTTCGCCACCTTGATATATGCTTTGCGACAAAAGTGCAATTTCATCTCTTAATATTTCAATCTCGTTTTTAGTTTTTAAATTGTCAATTAGTTTTGAGAGCATATTTATAATTAAACATCTTCAGAAAACATTCCGCTTTTCTTGGCATCCTCAAGAGCTTTTAGTACCAACTTCTCATGCTCGTCTTTATTTATTTCCTTAACCAAAACCCGCCTGGCAATTTGTAAGATTATGTCTGCAATTGACTTATCGACCTGGGTTAATCTTGTCTTTTTATACTCCTCTATATCTATCTCGATGTTTTTATACGCCCTATCAAGGCTGTCTTTAACTTCGGTTGCAATTTTAACAACATCGTCTTTAAACAAAGCGCTAATCCCCGAAAGTGAGGCTCCCAAATCCCTACGAAGAACCTCAGGTATAGCTTTTATTTCTTTTGCGGTTTCTCTTTCAAGATTCTCGAGTGTTCTTTGGTAAAGATTTAAATACATTGCAGCCGATTTATTCACTTCGTCCTCAAAAATCTTGAGCTGTTTCTCAGTAAAATATTGGGTGCTTGAAATTGTTTGAGCAGCCTGAGCGGAAGCATTATCGACAATTGACTTAAGCCGCGCTTCGGTATCCCTAAACATTGGACTAATATCATCATCAACCGCACTTGATTTTTTCGTTTTCGAATATCTATTCAATAAATTTAGGTAAGCAATCAAAAGACCAACGATTAAAAGAACTAACGAGCTTAGAGTAAAAAGAATTAAGTAAATAAGTACGGGATCGATATTCATGTTTTAAACGCCTCCTTTCTGCTCAGCCGAAACTCCTTCCATGGAATTATTTATTTGGAATAAATTTTTTCCGGACATTTCCCCTGGAATTTTTAGGTTCATATAGCTTAGTATTGTTGTTGCAACATCTGCAAGTGATCCTTTCGGCAGTATTATTGGTTTTTTGTAAAGAGAATTATTTATAACAAGTAAAGGTACAGGATTGTTTGAGTGATCTGTATTGACTGTCCCTCTTGAGGTCGTAAAGAAAAACGTATCGGTTGGATATGTAACAAGCTCTTCCGCATTACCATGATCAGCTGTTACAAATACTGTTCCGTCAGCATTAAGTACTTCGCTTACCAAAATATTTAGATACTTATCTACAACTTCAACGGCTTTTATGGTCGCTTTTAAATTTCCAGTATGAGCAACCATGTCAGGGTTGGCAAAATTCAAAACTATAAAATTATATTTGTCGCTATTTAAAACCCTACTAAAAGTTTTAACTAAGGAAGGCAGTGACATTTCTGGCTTTAAATCATAAGTGGGCACCTTTGGGGACGCGACAATAAAATCCTCTTCGTTTTGAAAAGGTTCCTCCTTCATACCGTTAAAATAATACTTTATAAATCTTTCTTTCTCACTTTCCGCCAAATGAGCCTGAAGTAATCCGGACCTACTTATTATTTCCGCAAACCCGGAGTTCACTTCTTCCGGCATAAATGCGACTCCCGAAACCGGCAGACCTTTATGGTACTCTGTCATACTTACAAAAAATAAATTTTGAAGAATTTTCCCCCGATTAAAAGTGTTACTTATTGCTACTTTTCCAACTTCTTTCGATAATTCCGGATCATAACCAAAATCAAAGCTTTTCAGGTTTTCAAAATCTTTCAAAACAAGGGCCATCGAAAGCTGTTTTGGCCGATCAATTCTGAAATTATAAAAAATCACCGCATCATTATCATTAATTGTAACCGCAGATCCCGTATCAGTAATCAAAGTTGGCTCAACAAATTCATCTGATTTACCCAAAGTGTAAGATGCATTAATTGCATCTTCAGCACTTCTTGCGGTTAAGCCCTGTCCTAAAACAAGCGCTTTATATGCCTTTTCGGTCCTGTCCCATCTTCGATCGCGGTCCATTGCATAATATCTACCCATCACTGAAGCTATTTTACCTACTCTAACTGAGGCTAAGTAGCTTTCGATTTTTTTAATAATTTCAATTCCCTCGTTAGGGGGTGAATCACGTCCGTCGGTAAATAAATGAAGATAAAGTGAAGTCACTTCTTCTTTTTTACACAACTGAATAAGGGCAAAAAGGTGGTCAAGTGATGAGTGAACGTTTCCTGATCCGATAAGTCCTAGTAAGTGTAGTTTTGATTTGTTTAATTTTACATGAGAAGCCGCCCCCAATAATGCTTTATTATCAAAAAAGCTTCCTTTTTCAATTGCCACACTAATTCGTTTCAGGTCTTGAAAAATGACTCTTCCCGCTCCTATTGTTAGATGACCAACTTCAGTGTTCCCCACTTCATTTGCCGGCAAACCTACCGATTCACCCGATGCAATTAATTCAGTATGCGGATAACTCAAAATCAAGGAGTCAAAATAAGGAGTTTTTGCAATTTTTATAGCATTTCCTGCAGATTCCGGTGCCAAACCCCAACCGTCCATTATTACCAAAACAACAGGTTTTATTTTTCGTGAGTTATTATTTTTAAAAAAGGGCAGGTTAAACATAAATAATTTTCTAAATTACCAGAACCAAATAAGCTATCGCAAGACCAACTCCAACTATAACAATAGTTAATATAATATTTAATACTACTGTCATCTGTATCACTCTTTTTGCCAACGGGTTTCTTCCCACCGCCTCAATTCCCGCTCTTGATGCCCGTCCAAAATACATCATTCCCAAAGTAAACGAAAGAATGACCATAATTACAGCAAGTATATAACGAAGTGAGGCTAGAGGTTCATATAAAGGGACAGCTATACCCTGGCGTATGTATTGGAGGAGGTTTGAACCTCCCTGTGCAAACCTTGATGCCGGATGGATATTTAAGGCAATTTGAATTACACCTACCGAGTTTGTATCTGCTGATTCGTAATTCTCCATTGCTCTTCCGAGTACGTAACCATTACGTACGGCTTTCATTCCGATACCGGCTTTTTTTGAAGAAGTAATCAGATCTCCATCTTTGATGTTACCATTTACAGTACTGACTTTTGCCTTTGCGACACCTCTGCTTATCACTAAGCGCGAATTTTCACCTTCTGTATCCTCAACCGATACTGAGGGATTTTCTACAACTATTCCGAAAATTGCCGTATCATATTCCTCCTTACATTTTATAAAACCTTCTTCGTACGAACAAATAATATCTGATGTATCAACTCCTTCATTTAGTGATGTAGAAATTGCATATCCTGTAGAATCAAGTGCAGAAAATACATTGTTTGGTTTAACAATAAAAAAAAGTGTAAGTATTAATATCGTTATTGTAAGTTTTCTATATTTGTTCATGCTATTAAATTGATTTATAAATATTATGCTTAAAATAAAACCATCGCTCAATTGCCCTACTTATATCGTAGACACTGTTCCATAAAAAATCAATAAACCTTAACAGGTATATATTTGCTTCTAACTGATCATATGTTGCTTTACTATATTCTCCGCTTTTTTTTACGCATAGTATTATTTTGCCAATATATTAGTATGCACATAATATACTATCTGGTTATTTAATAAAAAATATATTTTATAACTTTATATCCAAAATAATGATTATTAAATCGTTTATTTTTAAACTTCGTTTTAATATAAATATCTTAGACCATGAGTAATTGAAAATTAAACAATATTTTACATATATATTGATCGCGGTATATATGCGGTATATGAAGCTAATAAATTCATTGCTTAAAACATATATTTTATCAAGCCTAAATTTAAAGCTAATGAGCCTTGACACTTATAATAGTACATGGCTTAATAAAGTTAGACATTTTAATTTCAATTGTCCAGATTTATGTCCAACTACTCTGCCGATAACGAAAATAACAAAATATTATCCATTTTTGAAGCTGCCAAGTTTCTAAAAGTTTCTGAAAAAACTTTAAGGAGATGGGAATTTAATGGAAAACTATCCCCAATCAGAACTCAAGGTGGTCATAGAAGATATTCCCTCTCACAACTCGTACTATATAAAAATTCTAAAAAGTTAAAAGTAAAACCTATCTCAACATTTAAAGCCAATCTGCTTGAAGTCATATCTGTGCAAAAATATAAAAATAATGAGAACAATCTACTATTTAGGGAGATTTATACAAATTTACCGGTAATTAACAAAAAGATTATTTTCAGCTTCTTCGCAGTTATGTTTTTCTTGCTGTCAATATCACTCGTAAATGTCAAAACAAATTTCGTCGCAGGTTTGAAAACCTATGCAAATAACAAAATATCAAACTTAAATATAAATTCAAAAAGTTCATCTGATGTACCTCAATTAAATAAAAAAGAAGAATTAACTCAGGTACTTGCAGCCACCTCGTTTAATAATATTAGCTTTAATGTAAATACAGAAAGCAATTTTAGAGAGGATGCAAATTTTGATAAAACAATAAATGCAAATGGCGGAACAATTACCTCAACCGCCCAGACATTTAATTTGATCGACACTTCCCCAACTCTCAATATTGGAGGTGCTGCTACAAATGTGACAATAGGTGCTGATACGGGGACAACAACCATTAAAAACTCGTTAACTGTCGAAGGTACTGATAACGATATCGCCGGCACTCTAAATCTTTCGGGAAATACACTAACTTCAACCGATGATTTATTGATTAACCCAACAGGCGGAGGTGTTAAAATTGGAACCGGAACACAAAATTCCGTAGATTTAAGTGGGTCAGACCTCTATGTTACAGGTGATCTTGAAGTAGATGGAATTGCATATATTCCGACACTTTCAATTAATAGTGATAACTTTACCGATTTAACCGGCACAGGGCTTCAAATATCAAGCGGATCGTTACAGACAACACTAGGAACTGCAATCGAGTCTTCAGAAATTGCTGATGACACGATAAAAGAAGTTGATCTTAATGCATCAAATTCTGCAACCAATGGATTTCTACTCTCCTATAATTCATCAACCGGTGGATTTACTTGGACGACGAGCTCATTTACAGATACAAGAGGAATTGATACAGTTCAGGAAAGTGACGTTACAATAAACTCAGCTACGGCCACAACTGTTGACTTTCTTGGTGGAGATTTTGATTTATCCGAATCACCAGCTGGGGAATTAAACGTCCAGCTGGCATCAATACTTACTACACCTACAGGTGTTTCCGGAGGATGGGACGTATCAACTACACTTACTTCAGGAACAGCAGATGCCTTTGCAGTTTCTGCATCGGGTACGATTACTATTCCCGTAACCGAAGATATTACTTTCGGAACAATTGGATTAAACGACGTCGGCGTTAGTAATGTTACATCAGGTGCTTCAAGAGTGGGGGCTTTTGATGAATTCGCAAATTCCTCATCCACTAACATCCAAGATGTATTGGACGATTTGGATGCAGCAATCGGCGCAGGATCTTCTAAATGGGCACAAGCCAGTGGATTTATTTATGTTGCCAACGATACCGATGATGTGGTTCTTGGAGGAACAACTGTTGCTAATGGAACTTTCTATTTTGACGAAAGTGCCGCAAATCTCTATTTAGGTACTAATGAGACTCTGAATGGTGTGTTAACAATATATTCCTCAGGAGTAGCAATTACCGACCCGACAATAACCACTGATGCATCAGGAAATTTGATTATAACTTCAGCTAATTTCAACACTACTGCAACCGGAATTAACGCAACTGCAATTGGAGCTACAACACCATCAACAGCAGCTTTCTCTACCCTTTCTTCAACGGGTACAACAACACTCGCCTCAGGCGCCGGAGCGGTAACAACAATTGGTAACACCACCGGAAGCATTAATCTAAACGGCACAACTTTAGGGCTAACTGCCAACGGAACAGGTAATGATATTACCCTAAATTTAGTTGATGACAACACAGATGCGCTAGATATTCAGCAAAGTACCAATAACTATATCAATATAAATACTACTAACTCATCTGAGGAAATAACTTTTGGAAACGCAATCACAAATCCTGTTTTTACATTTGCAGGAGGAGGTAATTTATTAGTAACCGGAGCGGATATTTTGGGTCCAAGCGGCGAGAATATAGATTTAGGAGAAGCTAGCGCTGATATTATTACTTTTTATGTCGGGGGTTCAGCCGAGCTTGGACTCTCCTCTACCGCTATATACCCAACCACCGATTCTGGTCTTGATGTCGGTTCAGCATCTTCTCAATTTGCCGATCTTTACCTTGATGGAGGAAATATTAACTTAGACAATTCAACAGATATTGACATAGACGACGCATTGGCAACATCATTTTCAATATCGGAAGGGTCAAACGAATATCTAAATATTTCTACAGATGCGACGGAGGCTGTTACACTTGATCTTCCTGTTACCGGTGGGACTTCAACTACAGGAAACCTGTTCACATCAAATATTGCCAAGACAATTAACCTTGGGACAGGAACCCTGGCTGATACCATAAACATAGGAAACGGAGGGTCTACTGCAGATACTATAAACATCGGAAACGCTGCAGTTGCATCAACTATAACGATCGGGAATTCATCAGCTACAGGCGTTTCAATCACAGATGATAACTGGTCAATAACATCAGCCGGAACAGCCACATTCCCACTTGCAAATTTGACTAATTCTTCCAACCAACTTGTTTTCGATTCTGATGGTGCTGCACCGGGGACACTTACTTGGACACCAACTACTTCAGGCAAAACGATTATTCTTCCCGACGCAAACGGAACTGTGGCTGTATCTGTATCTGCCCCGATTACGTTGTCCGTTGCAGGAAACATTGCCTGTCCAACATGCTTAACTTCTTCCACTACTCTCTTTACACTTGTTGCAACATCAGGGTCAAATTCAACTATTACATCGGGAGATAATGTCACGCTGACAGCCGGAAGTGGTATAACAACAACCGGAGATGGTGCCGATACAGTAACTATAGCCTCAACTCTTGGAACAAGCATTGAATCATCAGAAATCACTGATAACACAATAACAACGGCTGACCTTAATGCAGTCCTCACATTTGCTGATGGAGATTTTCTTGATCTTGGATTAATACTTCATGATGATAGTGCGCTTCAGGGACTTCGTCTTCCCAATACAGGAGCTTCCCCTGCTTCTCCATCATCCGGAGAAGGATTCATTGCATATGATGCAACCAATAATGTAATCAAATACTACGATGGTGGTTCATGGGTAACTGTTTCATCAGGAAGTGGAGCTTCTAAATGGACAGAGTCACTTGGAGTTCTCTACCCTAATACCATAACAGATGACTTGGCAATTGGTGGGACAACCATAACAGCAGCTGCTTTTGGAGTTGATGAGAGTGCAAATACAATCTACCTTGGTGATGGAGTAGGAGCAGGATCAACTACTCTAACCTTTAAATCAGATGCAGGAGCTGATACAGGAAATCTACTGTATAACACAGATGATCAATTCCAATTCTCAGGAGGAGATGTAGTCATTGATCAGGATTTGACTGTAACCGGTGGGGATCTGCTTGGTTCCTCTGGTGAGAATATTGATCTTGGTGAAGCAACTGCTGTTACAACCACCTTTTACATTGGAGGAACTGGTGAACTTACACTGGCAGCTGCAGCTTTGGCTCCATTT
>LBVN01000013.1 GCA_000993115.1 Candidatus Woesebacteria bacterium GW2011_GWB1_38_8b | reverse complement strand
CTCCGATTCATTAACCCAAAATTCAAAAGTAAAATTTGCAATGGTACTTAAATTCGATAAATTCGGAGAGCCTGTTGTAGTCGACGTTCCAAAAGACGCAATGACTTTTGAAGAATTTACCGAACATTTCTCGGGTATAATGAGAAATATTTATTCCCAAGTTATGAGTCCGTCACTCGCCGTTGCAAATGATGATACTAGACGCTCTGATATCGCTAAGCTTAAAATAATATTGGAGCTTTATAAAGCAGACTGTACAAAATATCCGGATACATTAAGTGATTTAGTTACCCCTCCGGCTTCATGCCCTACAGCCAAAAATTATGTTACGTCAAAACCGGTTGACCCAACAGGAACCGACTATTATTACAAACCCAATGTCGCACGCGATGGCTATGATATTTGTGCAAAGCTTGATACTCCGCCCCAAACCGTTTCCACATGTCCCGATCCCTCATACAACTACCACGTAATTTTTCCATAAAAATCAACAATTACATTCTTGTATAATATTTCTAGCATGCAGGTCAATTACAAAGTGGAAGAAGTTAAATCAAAAAAATCAAAGGTTGGAGACGCGATGATTCCCGTTACTATGATTGTTCTGACACTTTCCGGAATCGCCGTAATTGCTTTAATCAGCTATTTCTTCGGGGTCGAACAGGGAAAATTACAAAAGACACCACTAATTAGTTTTCAAAATAATCCATCGTCTTCCTCGCCTACACCTACCCAAATACCTCCCCAAACCATAACACCATCGGGAACCAAAAACAAAACTTCACCAACACCCTCCCCAATTCCAAAAACGGCAATAATTACTTCCGATAAAAATTTGGACGGTTTTGTTTCGTCAAACAATTATGTAAACAACCAATCGGAAATCCGCTCTGGAAGAAATAAATTTTTGTTAAGTCGTGGATTTTTAAGCTTTGACCTGAGTAAGCTTCCAAAATACACAAAAATAGTTTCCGCAACACTGCGTGTTTATCAGGTAAAAGCTATCGGGAATCCTTATTCCGTAGAAACTGGAAACTTAAAAATTGATCATTTAATTTACGGCGAAACTCTTGATGAGACGGATTACAATGCAAACGCACTTTCATCCGGCTTTACCGACCTTTCAAAAAACAGAATTACCGGCTGGAAAGAGGTTGAGGTTTTAAATCAATTGGTTGAAGATTTGGGTAGCGGTCATAAAACTGCACAATTTAGGATCCATTTTGAAAAAGAGGAAAAAGGAACGACAGATTCTGGTGATTACGTATATTTTGAGTCAGCTGATAATTCCGAAGGAACCACCAATATTCCCCAGCTCTTGGTAAAATTTTACTAACACCAGTCTTTGGAAGTTGTTGCATTATCTGTTAGAATACTAGTTAAAGGAAGTGTTTCGTATGACACAAACTTACAAAATCAAATTATGGAAGGCCACCGGTCTCGAAAGCCGCAGGCTCGGAGAGGAGGCGATTTTATATGGTAGTTGTTACCAAACAAAAAGGAGAATCAGAAGACAAACTTATTGCGAGGTTTAAAAAAATGGTAATGGATTCGGGAATCCTTCAGGAAGCCCGAGACCGCCAAAGACATAAAACTGACGCCGAAAAAAGGAAAGATCAAAAAAAAGTCCGCGCCGCATCAATTAAACTCGAGAAGAAAAGAAATAGATAAGTGCTCACTTTATTTTCGATTTTTAATTTTCATTTTGATAAGGTCTGGTAGGTTTGACGTTTAAGCATATCAGACCAAAGTTTAAGGACTTTGGAAAGAACAAAATATATATCAATTAAGGCACTTTTAATATATTGTTAGATGGGTTTCATTACCCCATGGGAGTTCCGTTTTTGAAATAGAAACTTCGCCAGTATAATCACCCGGTGCAGTATTAATAAACGGTCTGTAATAAGCATGTCTTGTTCCAACAGCAATAGACGAACTTAATGTCTCAGTTGCCTCCCCTAACCACACCCACCTCCCCCATTTAAATGCCGCCCATCCGTTGGCTGTCGGGTTTGCCGGATCATACGGCGCACACTCAATACTCGGACTCGAAGTTATACATCTTCTGACTTCCAACCATCCCGAATACGGAACGGTAAAATTTCCCTGCCTATCTTTACTTTTTACCTTAATTTTATAACTTCCCCCCCTTGCAACACGATTGGAAGGTAAAGGATTGCTATTCAGGTCAGTAAAATTAATTTTCAAGTCTCCGCCAATATAGTAACTGACAAGACTCATTATGTAATCCGGATTTGTAATTCTTCCCGTATCTTGACTTGCTCCACCCTTTTTATCCATCCTAACAATTCCAAGGTTAGGCACCATAAATAAATCTTCTCTTGTAGATCCTCCACCCCAAGATTCATAAACACGCAATCTCATTAACGATCCAGTATACAAACCATAATTAAATACCTTTCCACCATAGTTATCCGTATTTGAAAGGTTGTCTGACAAATAAGCCATCCTCCAGGCTCCATTACCCGACATCTCATAATCAAGCTTACAAAAAAGCTGTTGGTCGGTAAGTTTAGGATATTTTTCACGTAGTGTTGCTAGTTTTGTCAGACTGTTGACATAGGCAATATTTGTTTGCGAATATTCATAACCTTCTGTTGCCCCGTTTTCTCCCCATAAGTATGGTGAAAAATAATTATTTTGGAAATTACGATTTGTGTCTTCGCTAAAATGTCTCAAGCTTAAACCGTCAATAGGGTTATAAACACCTAGCTCAGAGATTGGATTTGTTGATGTAGACGGAAAATTGTACGACTTATGAAATAATAATCCCAAAGTTCTGTCTGACCATCTTTCGCCCGACTGAAAATATGTAAGAAGATGCCTTTGGTTATAAACCCCAGCCAACCTATTATGACCTTTAGGTCCCCAGTGACCGTAAAGATTGCTTTTTGTAAATCTAAGTGGCAAGACAGTATGTCCACATATTGACGATTTCTCCTCAATTGAGAAGTATGAATAGAATTCTTGAGGGGTACTCTCGGTAAAATTGTATCCTTTATAAACCCAATTGTATCCTGGTGAGAAATTATAATATGACTTCATATCATACCCGCCTGGATTAGATGCGGTCCTACTTACTACAAATGTTTTATGGCAACCCTTACAAGAATATGTTTCTCTTGGAATCCTTTGTGCACTTGAACGATCGAATTGATAACCTGTGTGACAATCAGGACACAAATATCCCGGGTTTGAGGAGCAGGCGTAGTTATCGCTCTGTATAAAATTAGGTGCTAAAATATACTCGCCATCCTCAGTAGGAAGAACCCATGTTCCCGTCCATGACTTGGTCGAAGCGTTATAACTGCCGGTGATATTAGTATTCTTCCAGTTCTCAGCGCTTGTTGCAGTTGTTCGTAAATTCCCGTTTGCCGGGGCATACCATAGAACAATGTTTGTTAACTTTGGAGCACTTGAGTTAAACTCCTTGCCTCGAATAGTTAAATTAATCCGCTCCCCGGGTGAATAAAACTTTTTTTCACCGCTAGTAATAGTTATACCATTATCTTGACATCCTACCGTCACTACTGAACCTGTTTGTGCATGTTCCCTAATATCCTGGTTTTGCTGAACCAAAACCACTGAGGTTAAAAGCCCCACAAAAAGAAAAAGGCTTGTTGCAATTTTTAATACAGTCTTTTTATCTTTTACAAGTTCTCTCACTATACTAATAGTAGGCCGTAGTAATTTCGTGTCAAGAGGCGTCAAGACAAATATTTAGTAATGAACTTTTTCCTGTGAAGTTTTGTTGGTCCAAGTTTTTTTAGTGCATCAATGTGAATCTTTGTCCCATAACCTTTATTTTTATCCCAACCATAACTTTTATATTTTTTCTCCGCAGCTAATAGTATCATCATTTTGTCACGGTAAACTTTTGCAATAATTGATGCTGCTGCTATTGAAAACGATTTTTCATCGCCGTTAATGATTGCCAACTGTTTTCCTGAAATTTTTGCTTTGCCCTTTTTAGCATTTGCTTTTTTAGCATTAAACAGGGGTCTATTCAAACCCCTTACATATGGTATATAAAACGCATCTACGAGTATAAAATTAACTCTAGCCTTGAGTCGTAAGGAGGCATTTGCAACCGCCCGTCGAAAACCCGAAGAAGTTGCCGACACAATTCCCCCCTTATTAATTTCCGCAACAGTTCCGATTCCGACTCCCCACGTCAAGCAATTTTTTCTAATCCATTTGTTAGCAACGTCTCTTTGTTTCGGTGAAAGCTTTTTGGAGTCGTCAATCTTTGGTATATAGTTATGAAATACTTTTTTTAAAGTTCTTTTATCAAAGGCAACACAACCGCAAACCACAGGTCCTGCCAAGCATCCTCGCCCGACTTCGTCGCATCCGGCGACAATCCTGAATCCCTTTTTCCAAACCTTTTTTTCATATGAAAAATTTGGAAAATTTTTTCTTTTGTAAGTCGTTACCATCTTGGAGCAGGCTTTTTTCTTCGTCTTTCTATCGCTGCACGAGCCCCAGGAAAATATTCTGTCAAGGCTAGATTTAACCTCGCCTGAGCCACTTGGTATCTCTGTTGTCCCTCAACACTTAGTTGCTTTCCCGCTTCAACTTGTTCTCCCAGTTCCCCCATCAAAATTCCTGTAACTTTTTCAACCCGCCATCGCTTGCCCTGTAATACCGAACCAGCCCAGATCAGGGCATCTTCATAAAAACCTTCTCTCCTGCCTGGCAAATCATGTACCCCATCTTCTCTTCTTGTTTGATAACCTGCCTGATCTACTCCTTGCATCTCATCAGAAGCCAACGGAATTACAAGCCTACTTGTGGTTAATGCCATTAATTCCAGAGCTGAAATGCCTTCAGGTGCTTTTTTCGGAACCGTAAGTGTCTCTTTTTTTCCCGAAGGATATGTTAACTGTATCTCTTTAGGTCCAATCAGCTCGACAATAATTCCTTGGGGTGTTTGTAATGATACATGAGTGAACTCCTTACGCATATCCCATTATACCAACCCACTACAACTCTTCTTTCTTGTTATTGGGCTTGTTTACTGCTAAAATTCCATCTGTAATGTTAAACGTAATTGTTTTTTTTAAAGGAGTTCGTGAGGAGCTTACAAAAGTTGTTTGGCCAAAACGCGAAGAAGTTATAAAGCTGACTTTGATTGTTTTTATAATTTCAGCTATAATAGCGGCTTATACTGGCGCACTTGATTACGCCTTCACTAAACTTTTAGAGTTCGTAATTTCCAAAAGATAATTATTATGGACGAGCCTACAAATATTTCAGTAGATGAACGTGGAACCGGGAAGAAAAAAATTCCGGGACATATTATTATAAATAGCAATCCCGACGAGCGGGCAAATTGGTTTGTTGTGCACACCACTTCCGGCCACGAAGTCCGTGTTGCCGAAACTCTTCGTCAAAGAATTGAAACAATGGGATTAACCGGAAATGTTTTTGAGCTTCTCGTTCCTACTCAGGATAGAGTCATCATCCGGGGCGGGAGAAAATCAACAATAAAAGAAAAGATTTTCCCCGGCTATATGTTAGTCAAAATGATAATGGATGACGAAACATGGCTCGCTGTCCGTACAACTCCCGGAATTACAGGGTTTGTCGGATCTGGAAAAACCCCGACACCACTTTCCGAAACCGAAGTCGGAAATATTCAAAGGTTCGTTGCCGCTCCTGCAAAAAGGTTTAAAACCCGCTTCACCACAGGTGAAGCCGTCAAAATTACAGACGGACCTTTCAACGATTTTCTCGGAACTATTCATGAAATTGATGAGGAAAAAGGAAAAGTCAAAGTTTTAGTTTCAATTTTCGGTCGCGAAACTCCTGTTGAGTTAGACCTTTTGCAGATAGCAAAAGTTTAAACTCAATGTCCTTGTTGTTTCCACAATTCCTCGCCACGAGC
Organism: Candidatus Woesebacteria bacterium GW2011_GWB1_38_8b; assembly: GCA_000993115.1. Classification (GTDB taxonomy): domain Bacteria; phylum Patescibacteriota; class Microgenomatia; order UBA8517; family UBA8517; genus GWC1-37-12b. The sequence goes on along the minus strand of LBVN01000013.1, from coordinate 26,501 downwards.
AATTGCTGCCTGTAATCCTTCGGGGTCAAGGCACTTTGGAAGCACATCGGTTCTAAGTCTAGTGATATACCTAGCCCATGACCCTTCATTCAGTCCTCCTCTTGTTGCCTGTCCTTCAATATCGTTTTTCATACAAAAAGCAACACTAGAACAAAAAGGACACTCTTTATTTTTTATTTCCATATTTAGTGATTATGAGAATCCAAATGATCACACCCCACCATACATATTGGTACTCTGGTCGCGCTCGAATCTCTTCTTATTGTTTCTGTAAATCGGCAATTTCTACAGCATTCTCCCGGTCCTGAAATTTTCCTCATTCCGACCCCTCGTCTTCCCTCTACACACCCCATTGCTGTACAACAATCTTTGACCTGATGAACAATCAATTCAAATTCATGATCAGATGGCTCCTGGCCTGGTAATATCATACTGCGCGCAATGTCTCTTGGAACAAATTTTTGTCCCACCCCAAAACTACTCACTATCTGATGCACCTTATATGGTATAACTGCTCTATCGATTTCCATAAATAACATATATAAAACACGAGGATTTTACACTAAACTAGCCTTGTTTATCAATGATGAATATCAAAAGAACAAAATATAAAATTAGTTGTTCATTCTGTGATTATTTTTGTTATAATACCTCTACCTCATCAACTTGAGGGAGACGGTCGGAAGGGTCTGTCGAAATTTCTTCGATTCCTTTCCGCGTCTTGAATTAGAAACATTTTACTGCAAATCAAAACTTGTGGTGAGAGAGTGAAAAGAACCGAACCATGGCAAAAAAAATCAAAACAATTGTTAAAATAAATTTAAAAGCCGGGGAAGCAACTCCCGCTCCTCCTGTCGGAACTGCATTGGGATCCCATGGTGTTGCAATCATGGATTTTGTCAAAGATTACAATGATCGCACAAAAGACATGCGCGGGCAAGTTGTTCCGGCTGTTATTACAATCTTTGAAGACCGAAGTATCGTATTTGAACTTAAGAAAGCTCCCGTTGCCGATATGATTAAAAAAACACTTGGTCTTGAAAAAGGTTCGGGTACTACTCCTCGCGAAATAGTCGGAACGCTAACAAAGACGCAAGTCACCGAAATTGCAAAGGATAAGATGGATGATTTAAATTGCGATACAATTGAAGCCGCAGAAAAAATTGTTGCGGGAACAGCACGTTCAATGGGTGTCAAAGTAGAAAGTTAATATGGGAAAAACAAAAACAGCATTTGTAAGCGACACACAAACCGAAGTTGTTTCCGGTGCTGATAAATATGCTGAAAAACAAAAAAAGAGAGCGGAAGCTCAGGCTAAGACCCAAGCCGAGAAAGAACCTGAGAAAGTTCATATTGCAGGCTTAAAAGGCGGCCAAAGGGTTAAAGTTGTTGAAGCTGAAATTCCTGTTGTCGAGGCGACTCCGGAGGAAACTGCAAAGGCAAAAAAGAAAATAAAGACCCACAGCAAAAGATACAAAGAAGTAAAAAGTAAAATCGATAGAGATAAAAAATATTCTGTATCTGAGGCAATAAAACTTATTCGCGAAACTAATTTAACAAAATTTGATGCGACAGTTGAGCTCCATATGGTAATTAAAAAAGAGAAATTAAACGTAAATGTCACACTTCCCCATTCTTTCGGAAAAGCCAAAAAAATTGAGGTTGCAACGGATGCCACATTGGAAAAATTAAAAGCAGGGAAAGTTGAGTTTGATGTACTTTTGGCAACTGCCGATATGATGCCAAAGCTTGTTATGTTTGCAAAATTACTCGGACCCCGCGGTCTTATGCCAAACCCAAAAAACGGAACGTTAATTAAGTCCGCTAAAGATGCAGAAAAATTCTCAGCCAGTTCAATGACAATAAAGACCGAAAAAGATAAACCTGTTGTCCATACTGTTGCCGGAAAGTTAAGTCAAAAAGATGAAGAGATTATAAAAAACTTGGAAGTAATAGTTTTGGCAATTGGCGGGTCTAAGTTAATCGAAAAAGCATTTCTCAAATCCACTATGAGCCCGTCAGTAAAACTCTCCCTGTAAATTCTTCATAAGAAGTGTCGGGGTCATACTATCTGGTCTGCATTTATTTATTTTGAAAAATTAATGAACGAGCAAAGAGAGAGTATTTTTTTCCGATTCGGATAGGTATCCGGATCTCCCTTTTAAGGGACTCTTTGCTCGTTTTTTTGTCAGCTTCCGCTATTGGTCTGCATTAAACTTAAGCAGATAACTGACCCTACCCAAGTCGAGGAAATTTATCGGACTAACCTTCTTCGCTGCAAAGTCGGCCGCCACAGTGTGTTCTTAATTCAACACAATATCTGCAACTGCATTTACACACTTTCCGACTTCGTACTCGGCAACGGACGGTAATGCGCCTTTTATTCATGGTTTTCCTCCTTTCCTGAAAAGTAAGGATTTTTAGGTTTCCTCGACTCGGGCCTAATGAATCGACAAATAAAATTTGTCATCTCGTTGGGACCGAGTGATTTTTTTCGTAATAAATGTTAAAGTGCTGGCATCTCCAACTCGCACGACTGGAATCTTCTTTCCATTCTCCTGTCAGATGGCTCAAACGGTTTTCTTCCTGAAACTACCCAAACATATAAACCTGTATCAGTTGTGTGCACTATCAATTCTTCTTGTAATAGTCTTAAAAAATCTCTATCAGCTACCCCACGTGTATTTAATATCTGGTCAGTAGAATCTAAAACAAAAACCACAGTTTTTCTTCTTTTTTCGGCTAATCTACGAGTGTATTCTTTAAACCCAGAAACTAATTCTGCTTCACGACTACCTAGGGTTGCTAATATATATACGTCATCGACACCACTATTCCAATCAAAACTTTGCAGTGTCAAAGTTGCCCTCATCCAATCCGTAAGTGCTTCCATTCTTTTACCTTTTTCTGCAAGTAAATCTACAACCGGTTCACCTGTTACCTGAGCCAATTTTTCGGCAATATCAATTATAAATTGGGTCTTCCCATCAAGCGCACCATATTTTTCCCAGCTATCACCAAAGTCAACATGTACTATGGGTATATTAGGATAACGTTTTGTGAGATTAGGGATAATAACCCCTTTTACTAAAGCTGATTTACCAACTTCCGGATCACCATAGAAATTGATTACGCCACCATTAAATTCGGGATCATCCATTCTGTCTTTAACTGCTTGGTCGACCACATTCCACTCTACCGGTCTGTCCAGAAACACTGAAGGATAACCCATTTGTTCAAATCTGTCAGGCATTCCATGTTTGGTAATTCTGAGATTATCAATACTCATTTTAAAATATTAAAAAACCTCCCGAATACATTCATGGAGGTTTTTAAAAAACGTTTAATCTTAGGGGAAATTATATTATACTATAAGATATAAGTCAAGTCTGAAATACCTAGTCAGAGACAAAAACCGGTCCTTCAAAAGTAAGGTCCGCAGATTTTAAATGTTCTGATTTTAAAACATTTCGGGCTATGGGAATATTGAGCCGGAAATTCGTCTACAGGACTTACCGCATCACCTGGATTCACCACAGTTGTAGTTGGCTCAACAACTTCGTACGGATCCGTTCCCGGCCGGATTGTGAATCCGGAAACGTCAGTTACTTCCTTTTCAATCTTAAATACTTTTGTTGCAGTCAGAAGTCCCAATACAACAACTAGTGCCACCAATAACACAATTAATCTTGCAAGCTCGTTTTTGCTTTTTTTAAGTAAAACTTTATACATCAATAATCACCCCCATATTTAATATAATTGATTAAAAATTCAGATGCAACCAATAAGCCTAATTCTATAAAATAAAGTCTTGTTTTGGCAATAATTAATGTTATATACTTACTTTATGCCTGTAGACGAAGGACTCGAACAAAGACAAGTTACATTTGCTCTTGATCAAGCAAGATCGCAAGGTTCAACACCAACAACTGGCTTAGCTTCAACAAATGGTGGTGAAACCGGAATATCTCCACAACCCGGAGCAAGGATGGCTGAAACCAACGCGCAAGCTTTAGCAGATGAACAAAGTGGAATTAAAGCTACAGCTTTTGGTGTACCCGAGTCACTAGAAACAACTCTCCCCACAGAAACTCCCCAACTTGAACCAATATCGGTAACTGCTCCCGCCACTGAAACCCCATCCGCCGCAGTCACTATTGCGCCGACGGAGCCAGCCTCAACTTCATTACCAACCACGCAAACCTCCGTAGCAGAAAGGCAAAGCTTTTGGGGAAGACTGTTTGGTAGGCGCAAAAAATAACAATTCATATTTTTTAGATTGTGTTTGACTTCCATCCGAAATTCTTATAAAATGCAGTTTGTCCGAAGAAAGTGTGCAGTTCTTTTTGAACACAAGCCACACCGAGGAAACCTTGTTAATTAGTTGTTAGTTACTTGGTTACTTTGTAAAACTTCTTTCGGGAAGTTTTTTTATGAAAAAACCAGACCTGCCTGCGCAGGCAGGAAAATTAGATTATGAAAAAAGTCGAAAAAACAAAAATTGTAAGTGATTTAACCGAAAATCTTAAAGGGGCAACTTCTGTGGTCTTAATCGATTACACAGGACTATCGGTTAAAAAGCAGCAGGATCTGAAAAAACGCCTGAAAGTTGTAGGTGCGGGAATGGAAGTAGTCAAAAATACACTTTTCAAAATCGCAGGAACCAATGCAAAAGTTGATGAAAGTGCACTTACCGACGAAGTGCTTTCAGGACCGGTTGCTTTGGTTATCACAAAAGAAGATCCGATTGCCCCCCTTCAAGTAATTAGTAAATTCGCAACAGAATTTGAAATACCAAATCTAAAAGTCGGAATCGTTGAAGGAACATTCCGAGGCAAAAACGATCTTGAAAAACTTGCTAAACTCCCAAGCAAAGAAGTTTTGTATGCACAAGTTGTCGGGTCAGTCAGTTCCCCGCTTTACGGTATTGTTGGAGTTTTAAATGCAAATATGGCTAAGTTGGTTTATATATTAAAAGAAGCAAGCGAGAAGTAAGGAGGCTTGCCACCCCGTAGCCTGAAGGGATTTAAACCCTCCTTCGCATAAAGCTACGGAGGGCGAAGGGTGGTGAATAATTATGACAGATGATGTAAAGAAAGAAGATAAAAAAGAATCCTCCGACGCTAAAGCTATGGAGGACAAGGGAAAAAACCTTTCAAAGGGTGTAGAAAAATTAGTTGACGAAATTGCAAAACTTACTGTTTTGGAGCTTTCTGAACTAGTTACCGCCCTTCAGGATAAGCTTGGAGTCACAGCAGCCGTCCCTATGGCCGCTGCAGCAGCTCCGGTAGCAGGTCCAGTCGTGGCAGGTGCCGCAGCAGAAGATGGAGGCGGAGCACAAAACCTGAACATGACTAGTGCCGGAGACAATAAAATCGCGGTCATAAAAGCACTTCGTGAGATCAACCAAAATTGGGGTCTTAAGGAAGCCAAAGATATGACTGAAGCTACTCCTGCTGAAATCTTAAAAGGCGCGAAACCGGAAGAAGTTAAAGCAGCGGCAGATAAATTAAAAGCCGCAGGCGCACAAGTAGAGATGAAGTAATTTCAACTTGTAACTTTTCCAAGAAAAACCCGCTTTTCCGGCGGGTTTTTTAGTATCCGATCGAAGGAGTTATGGTAAGCTCAACTGCTGAAACCGAATTTGCTTTTTGTTCCCGATTAATTCCGCTGACCAACAGTATCAAAGATACAATCAAACCTACTGCAAAAAAGAAGAAAACCGCAACCAATAAATACTTTTCGGTTTTTATTTTTTGGGGAGGAAGTTTTGTCTCTAATCCATGCTCGATTTGGTTATAAACGTAGTTAATATTTTGAGGGTGATTCTCAAATGAGTCCGAATTGGGATTTGGTAAATTTGGCTCCATAAGTACAAACTACCATTACAGTATATCATCTGTAAACATTTAGTATAAAACCTACCCTAAAAATACCTTAATAATTTCAGCAGGAACATTGAATTTAGTTGATAGTTCAAAACCTTTAAATTGCGCTCCACGATTTACTTCCAGCACTTTCCAGTTTCCATCATTCCCCCGAATCAAATCCACTCCGACATAATCCAGTTTAAAATGTTTTGCACATTTCAATGCAATTTCGCAGGCTTTCTTATCATTTTCAATATCATACTTTTCAACTTTGCCTCCCTGGGAAAAATTTGTTAAATGAGATCCACTGCTTGCAATTCGCTTCATCGCACCGATTATTTTTCCACCGATTACAATTATTCTTAAATCCTCTCCTGCAGTTTGTAATTCCTGCACAAGCAGCGTTCTGGTTTTATACCCGGCTTTATTTATTTTTTCAACATCATCGGAGTTTTCGGCCTTGAAGACTTCGCGTCCGCGACTGCTTATATGATATTTTTCGATAAAAGGATATTTACCAGACATTTCAGTAAGTAACCGGCTCCTGTGACCAAAGTTTAAAGTCTTTACAAATGGGATACCTGCTTTTTGCATTTCAAAGTGCTGGGTAAGTTTATCCAAATACGGCCACATCAAATATGAATCGGCATTTATAACTTTTGCACCAGCAGCTTCATATAATTCTATCAAAAAATTACGATGATAATAAGCAAATGCTTTCGGAGCAAGTTCACGAAATAGAATAACTTTTGACATCGGAAGATTTACGCCATCTACCTTAACATCAATGTCCGAAACATCAACCGAAAAATCAATTGATTTATAAGAAATCGCCAGTGCGGAAATTCTGTGCTTTTTGCACTCCTCCAAAATCCTTTTCGGTGCATAAGCCGCCGGATTTTCGGTAAAAACAATTAAATCTAAAGCCACCATTTATTCCTCCTCAGCTGAAGTTGGCAACCAGTTAAGCCATTCTTTGATAAACCCTGGTGGCACAGACGAAGGTCTGAACATCCGTGGTTCTGTTTTTTCTCCCCTAGCCGCCGCAGCTTCGAGTCTAGCTTTTTTAGATTGAGAAGTCTCTATTTCTTCTCTATCGCCCAGTCTACCTTCAGCATATGCAATACCGTTATTAATTCTTATTCTTGTTCTTTCGACAAATTCATCCTCTGTTACTAAACCTGCCGCAAAGGAAGTTGTCTCGCCAAATATTTGTCTCATACCTGAAGTATTCTTTCCACTTTTATCAAGTTTGGGTAGTGTTCCTCCAGCTGCCTCATAATGTTCTGCCCACCAATTAGTCCATGTATTAAATGCTGATACCCTGTTTCTTCCCCATACAGCATCCATTCCCGGTCTTCGTTCAAGATTGGAATATTCACTAAGTGCCGGATACCCCTCAATCTCTGGATTAAATTCTGCACCGTAAAATTCTAATGCAGTTCTCGCAAGTTCTGGAGTCATTTTGATTTCCCTTCCAAGAACTTTTTCGCCGCTTAAGCCCAAAAACCACTCATTAAAGTCCTGAGCTTCTTGCGGAACATCTCTATTATCTTTATCTCTTTCCGACATATATTTTTATATTACTACGCGGATTATACACTTTTTTTAACCTTATACATAAAAATTGTAAAATCGTGCGGGTTATAGTTCGCGCGAAGTATAACACGGCGTGTCAGAGATAAACAGTAATTCAGAATTTCTAAAGAGTCGGCATACCAAACATTTGAATCATTTGTAAATTTCGGTTGAGGATGGCCGCCAAGCATATTAAATGCTAAAACATCAGAAGTTAACGAAAACATTTTGGCAATGGCTTTCTCACGAAACTTCATATTATTTGAAACATTTGAATTCAAAACACCGGAAGCAATTACTACATCAAACTTAGCTTTAATTTTATCGGTCAGGTAATCTGCAACCGCAAGATTCAAATTTGGATATTTCTTTTTTCCGACATTAATAAACTCCGGAACAATATCAATTCCCGTATAGTTAACATTTTTATATCGCTTTACCAAAAAAATTCCAAACTCCCCGAATCCGCAACCGATATCCAAGACTTTTTTATTGTTAAAATCAATCTCAGCCCAAAATTGACGGAAACGCTGGTGTGCCGCACCTTTTCGTTTCCAAAGAAGCGATTTCGGATCGTCACCGTATTTTTTGAACTTATCCTGATAAAGCTCCCGCAACCTTACGGTCGTGGTATCTTTTCCCCGCGCTTCGTCGGGAGCAAAATCCCTCCGAAGCGGAACAATCTTCGCTTCCACACGCGAGCTTACGCTCCCCGTGTTTCGCTTAGGGGGATAAAACTTTTTAATGTCATTAGTGCTTTTCATTTTTTTTCTGACTCTTAACTTACTACCTAATACTTATTACCTATAACTTATTTAGCCACTCCAATATTTTTTCCTCTACACTAAATTTCCAGTCTTTTTCTATAAGTTTCCATGCCGGGGCTGCATTTGCTTCGATAACATAAACATTATCGGTATCGTCTTCATGCAAGATATCAACACCGCAAATATCCAAAGATACGGCTTTAGATGCCTTTTCCGAAATATCTTTGTATACATATGGAATCGGATCTAACTTACCTCTTATACCTTCGGGATTATCTTTAGTGAGTTTGCTTTCTATTTTTTTTCTCCATTTAGTCGGCCTTGTTATTGCAGCAATTGCAACCCCTCCAAGGGTTAATACTCTTACCCGCTGGCTTGCTTTTATGTAGGCTTGCGCAAAAAAGCGCATTCCGTTTTTTTCCAACTCTTCTAAAATAACTTTTTTTTCTTTTAAATCAGCTTCATTTTCGATTAGCCATACTTCACGCGCTTTCCTGCCTGATGTACTTTTAATAATAAAAGGATAATCTAAATTTCTTTCTCCATATTTAATTACTCGAGTTAAGTTGCTGTAAAACGATTTAGGAATGACAACTCCTCCTTCAATGAGTTTTCTTGTCTCAACTGCTTTTGAAATACTTGAAGGAAGCAGAAGTTCCGATTCGTACAAATGATCTACTACCTTTATCCTGTTTTTATGAGCGTAATCAACTAAAAGTGATGCGTCCTCAATTCTTTTCCCAATCATTCTGATATAAATTAATTTAAAGTCAGATATATCCTTATTTTCTATCTTCAAAGAGAATTCAGATGTATTTTTGTATTCATAATTAATATCATTAAGCGATGCCAAAGTAACATCTAAACCAAGCCTTAACGTTGCGTCTTTGAATTTATCCAACTTTGAAATATTCCCTCCAACGATTATTAATATTTTGCTGCCCATATTCTTTTTTATAAACTTATTACCTAAAATCTACTACTTATGATTTAACTCGGATTTACCAAAAACCCGCTCATATCATTTCTACCTATCAGTAATTTACTTGACATTTTACTTCTGTTTGCAACGGAAACTGAACTTTTTACAATTTTGCCTTTTAGTATAAACTTAATTCCCACGACCGGTCGTGTTTCAAGCCCGCTGGCTGAACGGTATTGATATCTGTCCTTCCAAAGAATATTTTTCTCATCCAAAAGCCCCAGTTCTTTTGCAAGACTTCTGTCAATTGATGATCGCTGCGCCCCTGTGTCAATTCTTGCATCAGTACTAATTTTCTTTTTACCGTCTAAGCTGTATATGGCAACTTTTTCGATCTGAGATAATATTTTAATTCCTTCTTCCGCTTTAACTTTATCAGCAAATCGCTCAGCAAACAAAGCTTTTGCAATTCTAACTCCATGATCTGCATCCCGAACTTCTAGCTCTTCGACTCTTTCCAATCTTTTTTTAAGTCCGGCTAAATTCGCCATTTGAATTTGCAGACCCGGCTGTGCATTTAATTCCAAGACCATTGCACCTTTTTCAGGATGCAGAACAATGTCCACTCCGCAGTAGCCCAATCCCGATGCATCTTGTGCTCTAACTGCTGTTGTTAAAACAGTTGTCCAATTGGGTATTTTTATACCGTTAAGTTTTCTTTTTGTAACGTCTTTTTTGGCTTTTCTAAAAATCCCAAAAGGCCCAAACCGCTCGACAGAATAGGACGGTTTATATTTAACAAAATTTCCGTGCCAGTAGGCCTTAGTAGTAATTCCTGTTGATATGTCAACCCCCACAGCGATAGCCCCTTGATGCAAATTTGCCCGTCCTCCCGACTCTTTTGTCGGAAGACGAAGCATTGCCATAACCGGAACTTTATTAAAAACTATAATTCTTATATCGGGTGTACCCCTATACGCATACCGCTTAAACGTTTTATGACGGCCGATATACTCTTGAATAATTGCGACATCCGGAAAGTTACCCATTGAGTAGGCGCCTTCCAGAATATCGTTTATATGAAGCTTCAAGTCAGGAACTGTAACTTTTTTTCTTGAGGTTGTAATCCATGCCTCTTCGTTCTTTGCCTGGCGCTTTACAACAATAATTCCCTCGCCTCCAAGTCCGCGGCTGGGTTTAACGGCAAAAGATGAAGGAAGTGTCGACCAGTTAAATTCATTTAACTTTTCCTGGTTACGAAACTTTGCGTAAAGCGAAGGGGTCGGAATTCCCGAGCTGGTTAATATTTTATACGACAAGGCTTTACTGTTAGCAGTGTTTTTTCCCTTTTTTGTATTGTATTTGTACGCATACTGTTGAGTTCTACTATTTAATCCCAATATTGCCGATTTTTTCATATTATTAGATATATTTAGATAATTAAGGTGCGCTAATTTACTTATTAAATAATTTTCTGAACCTGTATAACTCCAAGAACCTAAGACCGGAATATTTACCAACCAAAATGTCTATAACGAGTATTCCAAGAAGCCATATTTCAGGATTCAGAAGTACAAATCGCTGCAACGGCCACATTATTAAAAACGAATAAGACGCCAGAGATAAAACCATTGTTTCGAAAGTCAAAGTTGCTGCCGTCTTGAATGACTTCCCCAACTGAACCCTGATAAAGTCTTCAACAAAAAGAATAAGAAACAAAACAGGAAAAATGGAAATGTTTGTGAAGATGTTTGATTTAATCAAAGGTGTTAAAAATAAAATTCCTAAAACTGTGATTGCCATAAAAAACATGAGCATTGCCATACGCGGCAGGTATTGCAGTTTAATATTTACCTTTCGTAAAAATAACCTGACCAATGTTGAAACTGCCGTAATTACAATGAAAACTGAAATTCCCAAAACCGGTCCGATCGCTAAAAATACTATCGATAAAGCTGCAGGTAAAAAAATACCAAATCCCCGAAGTCCGATTAAATGTCTTGCCGCGGCAATGAGTGTAGCAATACCGGGAAGTAGCAGCAGTAAAACGATAGTATTCGGCGGCACTCCCGCATTAACGGATTGTTTTACCGAATGTTTTAAAAAGTTACCAATTCCGAGTTTGCCCAATTCTTGAGCATTTATTGCACGCTTAAGTGGCTCAACCACCTCTTCTGTTTCTTTCGTAATAGTATTTCCCGGAACCTCAGTCGGGGTCGGAGTTATCGTAAAAGTTGGTGTTGGTGTGGGTGAAGCCGTTATACGGGCTGCAAATGCGTTTTTTGCACTAAAAAAGTAAAGTGTAAACACCAAAATACCCAAAAGTAACAATGTACGGAATAGTTTCATGGATGGAGTGTATTATATCAAACTCAAGCGAAAAAGTCGCTATTAATACTATGGGCTTACTTCTTTCCAGATTATAGTCTTCTCACCAAAAAAGCCAGGAAAATTAAGAATTAAATCAGGAGCAAATTCAAATATTTCTGCCGCATAATTGATATTGGATGTTCCAATATCTCTTTGAAAATTAATTCCGTTTATACCTCCATTATTTCCCCATCCCACTACAGTTCCACGCACTACTAACTGCTTGTTTGTACTTGCACCACCACTAGTATTAAACTCATTATCCGTTACAAAGATCCCTTCCAGATCAGCTGACCCAGCAGTACCTGGTTTTACAGCAGTTGTGTCACCCACGCTCGAATCAACTACAATACTGCCCTTTGCAATCAGCATGAAAAAGTCACGGCCATCATCCAAAATAATCTTTCCGGTTAAATCTACATTTCCATTTACAAAAATAATGATTTTTTTATTTTGTCCTCCTGTAAAATTCAGCGTCCCCAAATCCAAGTCCGTATTGCGGAAATAAACTTGGTATCCTTCCTTTCCCGTTCCCAGATTAGAGTCAAAATAAGAGGTTGATGGAATAAGTGATTGATTGATATTGGCAGGTGAAATATATTTCCTTGCAAAAAAATCGTAATTATAATTTGCGCCGGAAGGGGTCAGATAAGACACGAACCTTGTATCTACATTCCACCCGGGAACACCTAAATTGTTTCGATTATTTGGACTAATACTTCCTTCAAAAATCGGTATTCCAAAATAGTCTTTAGCCATTAATACCTTCCCCGGAGCGGGAATTGTCGGCACATCAGACGTCACGTTTCCTCTTGCCGCAACAACATCTCCCCCACCAACCTGCCACCACGGATCCACTGAACCGGTTTTAAAAAACGTTGAGGTTGTACACTGTAAAACCCCATCAATGTAGACATCAGATTTCAATTCAGTTGTTGATCCTGGAATTGCAGTTGATAACGAAGTGACATTTACTCTACTAAAATAGTAGCTAAACGCAGTTGATCCGGGAGGATTTGGGACAGTAAATGTAGTCCCTGGTGTAATACCGGCGACACTTGCATCCGTCAAACCATACCTCACTTCTGCAGATTTTCCCAGAGGTGTAAAATTTGTAAAGTTTGTACCCACAGTAATAGAAACTCCTGTTGTAAGACTTACCGGATTTTCCGGCGTGCTATACAAAGTACTCGCAACCGAGCATGAATTCGTTACAGGTCTGTCGCAAACTTTAACTGCAAGGTCTCGAAAGTGATCCACCCAATCGGAAACATTGGGTTTGTATGCATAATAACTGCTGTCCGGATCGTTCGCTACTCCTGTTAAAGTAAGAGAGTCAAAGGTTGCACCCTCACCGTAGCCAATTACAAAATAAATCACGGCGCTTCTTTTCCCTAAAAACGCCTCTGAAATTGCAGCAGACCGTGCGGCTACTACACCGACATTTGTATTTCCCGATGTAAGCGTTCTGTTTCCGTAACCATCCGATATCATAATGACAAATTTTGGCCGAGTTGAGTCAATGATATTTGAAAACAAATCGGCGCGTCCGGCTCTAAGCCCGCATTCAACACAAGTTCCAAATCCATTTGACGATTGCGTTGTCAATGAATTAATTGAATTACGAAGCAAATACCATGTAGAAGTTACTGGTTGTCTTATAATTCCACTGTTGTAAGCTCCGGAATAAGTCATTCCAAAAGTTGACAAACCAACGCGAATATCATTATCAGGCAAGTCATCGACGAATTCCATCTCGGCCAAAAAATCAAGTGCTGCATCCTTTACCCAAGCTAACTTTTGCCTTCCATCAACTTCCCGCTTTGACATACTTCCCGATATATCAATAACCAGCTCAATATCGGCGTCGCATTCAGAAGGTGGACGCATCGGAAACTGTTCAACTTCGGAAGATTCACTTTGTGCCTGAAGAGCGGAAGGTGCAGAACTTTTTCTTGGCAACCTATGTATAGTTGCCGCAGTTAGAGAAAACAGAATAAAAATTGCAACAAGTGATATGGAAATGTATTTATTTTTTTCATTAAAACCACTCATATATTTTAGATTATCATATTTTAGGTTGTTGCAACTAGCGAATTGATTATAGCCCATTTCAAAACCAGCGAGTATTTACCAAAAATACGAGCAATGGTTTGAACTGGGCAATATAAGCTTGCAAAGCATCAAAACCGTGAAGTTTTGAAACAGCTTCTAAGGACTCACTTCTTTCCAGGTTATTGTTTTTTCTGAGAAAAATGATGGGAAGTTAAGAAGAAGATCGGGTGCGAATTCAAATATTTCAGCAGGATATAGCGCGTTCCCTCCTCCTAAATCTCTTTGGAACTCTACTCCATTTGTTCCACCGCCATTATAGAAACTGGCAACAATGCCTCTTACATATAGTTGATAGATCTGATCCGGTGGATTTAGTTGACCGTCATTAGTGATAAACTGACCGTTTGTGATAAATATACCTTCGATATCTTCAGCATCAACGGTACCTGAGTTAGCATAAGGAGCCGGGTCTCCTACCAAAGGCCTGACAGAAATGTTACCCGATACAATAAACATTATAAAATCGACACCGTTGTCAATCTGAATCTTGCCGCCAATGAAAAGGTCACCTCCTACAAAAACTATAATTCTATCCTGCCGACCGTTTGCTCTCAGATCGAGTCCAGATGTAATAGTCAATGGACTACCTTCCTGTTTGTAAACATGATAAATACCATTTAGCTCTCCTGGTACGGCATTAAAAAAATCACGTCCAGTAGCATAACCCACCGGAGGTAGAGAAGTTTGAGGGAAATTATCGATAGAAGGATAGAACTTTTGTGTGAAGTAAGTGTAATCATAGCTGGTTCCTGTTGCTGTTAAGTGTCCATTGTAGAGCGTGTCTGCGTTCCAACCTGGATCTCCGATGTTAGAAGTCGAGCTTGGAGGAGCCAATACCCCGCTAAATATTGGCATTCCAATATTATCACTGGATATAAATTCAAGGCCTGGAGGTGGATCAGTTGGAATATCTGATGAAATATTACCCTGTGCAGATACAATATTCCCTCCACTTACTTGATACCAGGGACTCAGGTTGTCTATACCCACGGGTAATACTCGAGAACACCTAATCGTGTCTCCGCTCGAACCCCTCATAACCACTTCCGTATGAATATTAACCGGCAATGGTGAAAATGAAACCGGGGTAAGAGTATTTTGATATGTTGCATCTGTTATTCCTTCCGAAGAAGCAGTCGTCACAGAAGCGCTTGCTAAAGATATTGCAGACGATGGAGTACCATCTGGATTTCTTGCGGAATAATTTACACTCACAATTGAGTCGGATGGCCTTCCTACTCTAATGTAATAAAAATCGTAATAAGGATCAAAACCTGCCATTAAGCTGGATTCCGGGATCGTTAAAGACTGTGGAGAACCTACTGCAATTGTATGAAAACCTTGATACTCATAGTAAGGACCCGCGGTAATCGTTTTATACCGTATATATACCCAAATTCTCGGGCCTGGAGGCTCCTGATTTGAAGAAAAGTTAACACCTTGAATCACTAGATTAGAACCAACTTTTGCAAATGATGTGACTATGGCAGAATTTGTCGATGTATGAGTTACATTAACCACCGTAGACAACTGGTAACTACTACCGATTTGAAGCGGGTCATCAGATGGCGTTAAAGTCTCGCTGTTAAATGCACAAATAGGCTCATTATTTGTTGCAGGAGAGTTAGATAACAATATCTGTAATTTATAATCCTCACCACCTGCTGGATCATCATACTGTGCACGAATCGCGTCCCAAGTTCCATTGATGCTGAAAGTATAAGTTCGCATTCCGCCACTTTCAGAAATACCAGTTAAGTTTAAAAAGTGTGGACTATTAATATCATGGACCGATCCACTAGACCACCAGACCCTTGTACGATAAGTTCTAATAAATGTTGTGATCGGAACTACAATATTATAATATTCGGATCCTGTAAGTGTTCGGAAACGCAGACATTCACTTGGGTATAAATTGCTTTCAGGCATAGGATTAATCACATCGCCTCGGAATATATATATCGGATTAATAGGAAAAGATCCGCATGGCCGTCCTAATCCCCGTACTTCTGGATCTGGCACTGGGGTTGTATCATCATCATATACATTATTTTCGTTTCCATGAGTACTATCCTCCCGCCTCCACCACCAGAATCATTACAAGACGGTGAAAAAGGGTGATTGTCACAAGGGTCATCAAGATCGTCGCAACAGCTACCTCCATAACAACCACCCACACAGTCTTCCATTGGGGGAAAACAAGTTGACTCCCAGCATCCGTATGCCTTAACAGTTTTTACTCTCGTCACCAGAAATAATATAGATAATAAACATAATAAAAACCCAAAATATATAGGCATTTTTTGTATAAATCTATTGTGACCATCTCTGTCCATAGTAATTTCGTTTGTTTTAACTTTTCTTGCTCCTATCTATATACTGTAATTTCACCCACAGGAGTACTCGATAATATTTTTATGACAGATTTTCCAAAACCAAATTTTTCTCCTCCAGGAACTTCCCATACAAGATTTACAACATCACCAGCCTTCAAGTAAGTATAACCATATCCAACATTCATAAGCCCATTTTTACCACGATTATCGTAATTACCCTCACCATCACTATCATTATCCACATTTACACTTTCTAACATATAAGTATTATATTTGCCCATTTGTGGATTTTTTATAAAAACCTGCTCATTCCAATAGGTATGCGTTTTATCTTTATCTATCAATACTGTGTTGGCAATTCCATCAATTTCTACATTAAGCTTAAAAGTTTTAATCGCTTCTGATTCAATATCTATTTGCTTTATTTCTGAAGAAAATGGGGGGGTTACAATCTCTGCTTGTTTTGACACAAGATTCACACCTGACTCATCGGAGTTTTGATATTTTATATAAAATTTCGGCTTCTCGGAAGTAAGGTTGTAAAAAAACGGTGTATCATATTTTATACTTTTGCTTGATACAGTTGTGACTACTCCCAGATCGTAAAGCATGTTAAAAAAACCGACAGGATTTCGTGAATAAAAAATAAATAAATACACAAAGAAACTAATAAAAGCGAATAGAATAAACAAAATAAGTGATATCGCAATCTTTTTCGTAAAACCAGATCCTGACTTTTTGTTTTGTTCATCCATAGAACACTCTTATTTCATTCTGAATAAAACCATACTGGTTTTCAAGTGGTAAGTAAACATTTGAAGAAAGTGTGAGAAAATAGCTTGAGGAATATGGGAAGTCTGGCAGCTAGTTCAAAGGTGTGGGTTATGAAGTTTCGTATCTAAATAAAGTTACTGTCCAGAGTTATGTCCGTTTCCATTTTGTCCGTTTCCGCCACTTTTTTGTTCTGGAATTATTCTACCGCGACTATCAATAAAGACCTTTATAGGGTTGCCTTCAGTATCGTAAACGGTTTTAGAGTAACCACCATCCGACACGCCAACATTATGCAGTGTATTTAAGAATCTTCTAACGCCATTTATTCTACCACCAGAAGGCTTATCTTCTTGCCTGACAAGGGTTTTACCAACAATTTCCCATTCCATATCTTTATTATAGGTCTTTTAATTCATTTTTCAACCCCTAAAAGGAAAAAACCTCCTTCCGGAGGTGAAAATCCATGTTCTTAAGAGCTTTTAAAACTAAGACAATACCTAAATAATTCCATGTTTAAAAATTCTACAACAAATTACACCACAAATGCAACACTTCAACTTAAATTCCTTAGGTTGTTAGACGATGTAAATATCTTTGAATATTAAAAACCTGCAAGCATGTAGCGTTCAATCGGAGCAAAGTCATCAGTTAAAACCGGATAGGTTGCCAAATTCCCTTCCCAGAGGTTTCCCAATAGTTTTTGATACAACGAATCATCAGAAGTAAGCGAAATTCCAGAATCTTTTTTAAAAGCAAATACTAGAACGTTTTGTATGTAATCTTCCCGACGCTCGGGAGTAGCCTGAAAAATCAATATTTTTGCAAAATTTGTTTTTATTGTGTTTATTTCAGCGCTTAAAAACTTCGACTTTGGACCTTGTAGTGAAGAAATATTGTTTATTGCCAGGATTCCGTCATCAGACAATAAATCAAAATACTTCCCAACCGCTTCTATGGTTATTAATTCAAATGGCATTATCAGCTCGTCACGGTATGCATCCAAAACAATAACATCATATTTTTCACTTGCATGGTTAATAAAATTCCTCCCGTCAATATTAAATGAATGTAAACGATCCGTCTGCGGTACATTAAAATATTTCTTAGCAACGGTACTTACCATTGGATCAATTTCAACTACATCAGCAACTAACTTGGGGTTTTTATTCAATAAATACGACGGAAGTGAATATCCACCTCCACCTATAAACAATACCTTTTCCGCATTGGGTTTAAAATGTCCGATTAAAGTCAATTGATTAATGTATTCAAATAACAACTCGTCTGAATCTAAATATTTACCCGACTGGGCAAGTATTGAGGTTCGAAGAAATCTCACCGGCCTTCCCGTTTTTCGCACGGTAGAATCAGTCACGTATATTTTTTGATAATTTGAATCGGCTTCAAAAATAATGTTGGGGTTTTTCTTATTTGGGTTTGCCGCGATTATCAGGCAAAAAAAAACAAGCGGTATAAGTTTCTTTATTTTAAAAAAATTCTTTTTGTCCAGAACAAAAGAGAGAACTATCACCGCTGTCGCAATCGCAAGAAGTATTTTACTTGATCCAAGATAGCCCAAAAGTACATAACCGGTCAAAAATGTACCGATAATGCTTCCCAAAGTTGAAATCGCATACAACTTACCCACAACTTCTCCACTTTTATCAAGGCTCTTCATTTTCAATCGGGTTGCGTAAGGGGTAATTGTACCGAACAAAAAACTGGGTAGTGCAAAAAGAAAAAGCGTTGCGAGTATTGATGACAAACGCGTTTCGTAAATATTTCTTACAATTAGGATTAAAACAGTTTCTTTTATTATGAAACTCAATAAAATCGATAATCCTGTTGCAAAAGCCAAATTCGAAAGAAGGCCGGTATTTAGTTTTTTATCAGCCAATTTTCCGCCTTGGTAATATCCCAAACTCAAAGCCGCTAAAATTACTCCAATTATTGCAGTCCAGACAAAAATTGAGCTTCCGATATATGGGGATAATATTCTTGAAGCCGTAAGCTCAAGTGCCATGAGTGCAGCCCCTGAAACAAAAAGTGTCAACTCAATCATGGTATAAGTATGGAGCAAATTGATTGCGAAAAACAACACTAAAATCTACGAAGAATGAATTAAATTATTTTATACAAGACCTAAGATCGTTTGCAAGCCTGTTGAGGTAGTTTTGGTCACATACTGACACGCTTGAAACTATGAAAGGTTGTCCGTTTTTTGAAATAAATTCACCTACCTGTAACTTGTCACCTTGCCCGTGGACCCTTCCCTCTTTAACAACTTTTCCGTCTCGGTCAAACCATGTAAAGCTGGTAACTCGTTCAATCCCGTTAGTTGGATCACCTACGGCTTGTACATCAAAGTAACTCGCCCCTTCAGGTTTAGTAATACATAGGTTACCTCTCCATCCCGCTTTTCCAGTTGAAGTTTTATATGTTCCATCGGCAATAAATCCCGGCTTATTTGGGTTATTTGTATCCGGTAGCCACCCGGGGATAAGCCCTTCATTTAGCATTTCTTCTACAATTTTACCTGTCAAATCGTCTTCAGGTACTGGAGGTAAAGTAGTTTCCTGGGGTGTTAGTCTATTCGTAGTCACATCTACGGGTGTTGGTCCAGATGGAGTCACATCTACTCTTCGCGTTGGAGTAGCACCACCGATACCCGGTGTACATGCAGCCAAAGTTGCGGCTAAAAGACACAAAGAAGCTTGAAACTCCTTACTCGACTTTCTCATAACGTGTGAATTATAACACACATAAACCTATAATACAATAATTTAACTTTTAAATATCTTCTTTACACTCAAAGATATGGGGTTGTCTATTCTTTTGCTTGAATACCCAGTAGCCACAATACAGCTTCTTTTTTGTAGCGACGATCGCCCCGGGAGTTTATTCGGATTGCGGGAAGTTTTCCGCGCTTTCCCCAGCGTTTAATTGTAAGAGGTGAGACACGAAGAAGATCTGAAACTTCCCGGACAGTTAATAAATCGGGTAAATCCTCAAGTCTTACTTTTGTTTTTGGGTTTGCCATATTAGGGTGTTGTCACTTGTCGCTATTTTCAATCACTTTGATATATTCTCGTGCCTACAGATGAACTTTATCTATCACAATGTATCAATGTCATTCATCTTCTGTCAAGGGGTATTATTTACAAATAGCGGACAAATTTATAGAAGTTACTTATTTACCAGTTTATTTAAAAACACACGGAATGCAAACTGTGGAAATGCCGCGAACACCCTGGCTGGTTTTTGAGAACCGGTAAAAAGACGGAATAACCATTCAAAGTTATAATCCTCTATCCACTTAGGTACTGATTTTCTTGTACCGCTAAAATAATCAAAAGTTCCCCCGACATGTGCTGCACAGGAAAAATTTAATTTATCGTACAACCGGTACATCCACTTTTCCTGTTTTGGTGTACCAAAGCCTATAAGAAGTAAATCCGGTGTATAATTATTTATTCTTTCTACTAACTCTTTTTCGAAAGTTTCATCTACCCTTTTTTTCAAAACTCCGTTTTTATCAAGTAATGGTCCTGTCATCGCATGAATAATGACACTTTTAAGTTTTTCCCGAAGCCTTGCTGCCGCTTTCTGTGCGCTTTGTTTATCATCACCAATAAACACGCAGGTGAGCTTCTTCTTATCAGCCATAATCAAGAGCTCTTCAAAAAGTTTTCTGCCCTTAATCAAGGATAAATCACTCTGAAGCCATTTCTGATCAAAAACTACGGCCAAGCCGACCTGAAAACCCTGTTTCAGAAGCAGAATTAACCTTTTAATTATCTTTTTAGGCCTTGCAAGCTGACTAAACTTAAAGCCAGCAATCAAACCGATTCCATCGGGTACTGAAACTTCTGCAGCATTTATGATATTCTTAAACAACTCGTCATCCTGAGCCAGTAAAACCTGCTCAGGGTTTGGAGTTACAATATAAAATTTCTGTTTTTCTTCTATTTTTTTCTCAATATAAGCTAGCACTTCAGAGTTACTAGTGCTATTAATGTTAATATCTAATATTTTGACCTGTTTTAGGGAATTTCTTACCATTGTCTGATGCCTTTTACAGTAAAAGTTTAACACTTATGTTGCCCAAAACACAAATAATTTGGACTGAAATCAAATTTTATCGAAAATATTTATCTACAAATAAACTTATAGTAAGATTTATTCCCACGTTACTCTGACTCTCATATTTTTTTAAAAGATATTAATTTACAATATACTATATACTTTTTACCACATGCATCGCTTTTCGTATTATCCACATTCTGTACACAAAATTACAACATAATATTAGCTACGCGATGAACTCCTTTATCCTCAACAAACATTATTTAAGTAAGAAATTAGATATATATACTAGAGGTTTATTAACTGATTTAATCGTAGTCTACAGATGTGCAAAAATATATCGCGATATATTTTTAAAAATAACAGTAATTACTGCAAAAAAAGGCTTATAACATCCTCCAGAGGAGGATGATATATCTATCTGAAGCATAACTATTTTCCAACTTCTAACTTCTTATTACTTACAACCTACAACTTAACTTTACCTTCTTGTGATAACGCTTCTTTTCCAAAGTTCTATGTTTTCCATGACAACTCCGGTTCCTCGTACAACACAGAATATTGCATCTTCGGCAACATGTGCCGGCACTCCTGTTTCTTCCGTCAATAGTCTGTCAAAGTTCAATAGCTGACTTGTTCCACCGCTCATGACTATTCCTTTATCAATAATGTCTGCCGCCAACTCCGGAGGAGTGTCTTCCAAGACTCCTTTAACAGCACCTATAATCTGCATAAGTGTAGGGTGAATTGCCTCCATCACTTCATTCGAATTGATTGTAGCGGTACGTGGTAAGCCAAATACTTGATCCCGCCCGGATAACTCTAAATTCTCAGGTTTTTTGATTGGTATGGCTGTACCGATCTTTATTTTTATCTCCTCGGCTGTTTGGTCCCCTATTATTAAATTAAATTTTCTTTTCAAGTATTCTTGAATAGCCTCGTCAATTTTGTTACCAGCTACTCGCACGCTTTTATGTACCACCACGCCCCCCAATGAAATCACGGCTGCCTCAGCTGCACCTCCACCAGCACCTGCTGAAAGAGTTGCATCGAGCGCAGCCCGTCTTTCAACTTGTGTGCACCCCGCCGGTACACAAATCATTACGTCCGGTTTTAAAAGCTGGAATCTTCCACAAACTTTACCGATAAAATATCGCAGCATCGCTTCGGTTATTTGATAGTCAGCTATAACTCCCTCACGCATTGGCCTGGACGCAATAAGCGACTCAGGAGTTCGACCAAGCATTTTTTTTGCCTCCTCACCGATTGCAACTACTTTCCCGTTGTCTGAAGCAATTGCAACAACGGTCGGTTCGTTTGCAATCAATCCCTCACCTGCCACCCATACGAGAGTGTTAGCTGTTCCTAGATCAATTGCGATGCGTTTTCTCATATATGAATTATTTCTACAATATCTGTATCTAACAGAAAAAAATACGCTCTGCCATTATATTGGTTAAAAACGGCTTCAACAAGTGCGGAACGATTTTTACAGTCATAAAACTTATCGGCTACCAATTACTGACATTTTCCTTTGAGCTTGCTATAATAGGTGTTATCAATCTGAATACTTTTTTTTATTTCCAACATGACTAAACTTCGAATTTTACTGACAATTTTGACATTTATTGTTGTTTTTACATTGGGAACAGCAGCCTTTATGTACGCGCGTGGATACCGCCTTAATTTGCGCGAGAATAGTATCAACCCGACCGGTTTATTGGTTTTGAAATCCGACCCTGATGGCGCCCAGATCTTTATCGACAATGAGCTCAAATCAGCAACAAACACGACAATGTCTCTTCCTCCCGGAACGTATGACATTCGTATTGAAAAAGAAGGCTATATTTCATGGATTAAAACATT
Source organism: Candidatus Woesebacteria bacterium GW2011_GWB1_38_8b (assembly GCA_000993115.1). Taxonomy (GTDB): domain Bacteria; phylum Patescibacteriota; class Microgenomatia; order UBA8517; family UBA8517; genus GWC1-37-12b. The sequence goes on along the minus strand of LBVN01000013.1, from coordinate 3,817 downwards.
AGAAATTAAAGCTGAAATTGTTACCGAGGAAACAGCCCATTTGTTCAAGTCGGCACCATCCCTAACCGCAATTACCTTTTCCGGCGTCGAAAATCCGACACCGTCGCAAGATATGAGCAAAATATCATACATTGCACCTGTACCAATTAAAGTCGCTACAGCATCTGCCAATTTAAACGGGTACGGTCTTTGGGTTATGGAAATGGCAAACTTACCTTTAGGGTTTTCGCGAGAACCAAGACGAATTACGGACGGTAAGCTTAATTCAGCTACCTGGCAGTTTTCCCCCGATGACCGTGAAATAATTTTGGATATTGCCAAACTAAGTTATTTACTTCCTATTTCCGAAACAACCAACGAGGCACAAAGGGTAAATATAACCCAAAGAAAAGTAACTACTCTTAAGCTCTGGGGAGAGACAGAAAAAACCAGGCTTGAAAGTCATGTTAATAAACTCCCAATAGAGCTTAAAGAAATTCTTCTAAACAACGCATCCTCAGTAGTTTTTTCGCCTGATGAGCGAATGATTATGTATACTGCCAGTGCTTCGGCAAAGCTGTCCGATAATTTAATCAAAGATTTCCCGGGAGCCTCGACTCAAAAGCAGAATAGAGATATCAATATATATCACACATATATTTACGATATAAAAGAGGATAGAAATTTTTTGATAGACAATGACAGTAAGAATTTAATAACTAAAGGAGGAATTACAACAAGCGCACAAAGGCGTCTGGCTTTCTTCCCAACGTCCCGAAATTTACTCCTGGCTGAACCGAATAAAATTACGATAATGGACTATGACGGAACAAATCGTCAGGTTGTATACGAAGGAAATTATGTTGCACCGTTTGCATTTCCAACTGTGTCATTTGACCGGATAATTATTTTGACCAACCTTGGTGCCGAGGACAAACTTCCTAATTTGTATTCTGTCGGGATAAAGTAACTTAACTCCAGTCACTCACGTCATAGTTAGCCGATGGGTTGGTAATTACAGCCGAATCATCTATATCAAAATATTTCGCTATAGTTCTAACATATATATCTACGGTTTTTGTAAGTGAATCAATTTCGATATATTCATCATACGAATGAGCATTCTCACCTTTTGGTCCCCAAACGGCTGTGGAAATACCACATTCAAATAACAGATTTCCAACGTGTGCAGGTCCGCTAGCCGTGTGTTTAAGGGTGCTACCCATGCTTCGCTTTACGGCAAAATCCAATGACTTTATTAAGTTGTCATTCTCCGAAATTGCATATGCTTCCTGTCCAGTCAAATACCGAAAATTTACATCAAATTCAGGATTTTTTTTCTTTAACCTTGTTATGTGTTTTATGATAATTTCGTCAACATCTTTCTTTTTCATTTCAGGAATTGTCCTTACGTCTAATTTTGATATGCAGGAATCCGGTATCATATTAATTGCCCTGCCTCCGGAAATTATAGAAAACGTCAATCTAGCCCCGAATGGAAACAGTTTATTTTTACTTCTTGGTAATTCTTGCGCTTCCACACTTTCAATAAACTTAACCATGTTCGAAATTGCGTTGACACCTTTTTTATACCTACTACCTGTGTGTACAGCTTTTCCGTTTACTTCAAACTCATAACGGTGATAACCACGGGCTCCGTACATCAACTCTTCAAGATCGCCGCTATAACCGATTAATCCTGCCTTAACGTGTAAACCACGTCCGATAACCTGTTTCATTCCCAAAAACTCCCCATCCTGTTCCCCACCATCAAACACCAATTCAATCCTCACTTTATCCTCATCAATGTTTCTTTTAAAAAACAATAGTGAGTACAGCTGTGTGACTATTCCGGCTTTTGCGTCTGCGGTTCCTCTACCATACATTTTCCCATTCACAACTTCTCCATCAAACGGTGGGTGCGTCCATTTTACTGAGTCGCCGGCTGGCAAAGTGTCCAGAGGTGAATCTAACAAAAACCCTTCATTTGCAAATCCATAAGTAGCTCGCACAGCTATTGATGTTCCTTCTTTATAAACAACACATCTTATTCCCCACTCGTCTAACCGCTTTTTAATATAGTTTGCTAATTTTTCCTCCTGGCCGATCTCGGATGAAATCGAAGGCATTGACACAATTTTTTGCAAAGTCGCCACCATTTCGCTTTTTTTGTTCTTCAGAAATGTCAATAAAGCGTCGTTAAGACTAATATTTGACCCTCCCAAATATGAATTTAGCGTTCTTTCGCTTATTAAATGTCGTCTCCCTGCTTTCTCAGTCTTTAAATTACCGTTTTTAATTGCGCGAAGAAGTGTGCGCTGGCTAACTTTAGTAATTTTTGCCGCTTCCGCAATTGTATATTTTGTATCCATTGTCGCCTATTGTACATTAGTGTCATAATACGAGTCAATAATTTTAATTTCTTGGAATATTTTGTGGATAATTTGTGCACTCTTTAAGAAGACGCTTAATTTTGATAAAATGGAGCACTGCCTCCATAGATCAATGGAGAGTAAACATGTCCTGTATGATTTGGCGCTGTAGCTCAACTGGATAGAGCAGTCCCGTCCTAAGGGAAAGGTTGGAGGTTCAACTCCTCCCAGCGTCACTAGCGTCAAATCATAAAAGCATACTCAGTATGCGCCAGGGTGAGATTCGGGAGAAAACCCATATTTATCAGAAATTTGTCGACTCCTTCTGGGGGCACTAGCATTATTTACCGTATACAGCGAACAAGTAACTGGTGGCTTGATTGCTTTTTCCTGTAATCTCGAATGAATTTGAATTTATCAAAATATTAAATTTATCAGCACCAACACTTCTCATTATCTTATCCAAAAGAATAATCGAGGTTGGAGAATCCAAATGCTCGTTTCCAAAACTTAACAATTTCTCGTAGTTATGGGTTTCTATGACAGATATCGTTTCTTTATCCATTTCCACTGCCTCCTGAGCTAATAAGTAGTGTGAGAAATCAACTGCAGAAATTACTATCACTCCCGGCTCCAATGCTCTACCCACTATTTCAGCAAGTCCGTTGATATCAGCTAAATTCATTTCCTTACAAACCAGTGGAGCTACTTTAACTCCGGGGAGATATTTGGCAATATAAGGCATAATTGTTGCAACTGAATGTTCATCTTCGACGATGCTATTATCAAACGACACCATCCCTGAATCTGTTAGTTTTTGAATTATGTCTTCATCAGCGTTCACCTGACCAAATTGCGTGTCCCAAGTCAAATCCGATGTATATACGGGATCATCGCCTATTAATTTGTGGTTAGGTCCAATCAGAATAATTGTTTTGATTTTTTTCCCAGAAAGTGCATTAAAAAAACTTGAAAAATACTTTCCGGCCAGACCATGATGAGGAATAATTGCTCCCGCTACCGAATCACTGATCATCCAACTGTTATCTCTTTCTGACTCCCCTTTTATAAAAATGCTCTCAGTATAATGTTTATCTGTTTTAAGAAATTGTCGAGATTTTTGTTGTTCGACAGCGATAAAGTTCAAGTTTTTCAAAAAGATTGTAGCAATCACAAAAACTGTCAAAAGTACGAAAACAAGAAGAGGCCGGAATTTACTGAAGCGGTTTGTCTTTATCATCATTAGTAATATTTGTACCTTCAACCGGCTTATCGTTTGTATCTATTTGCTTTATCTGAGGTTTAAGAGCACGTAATTTTTCTAACACCTTTTTATGAAGTCCAAATCTTTTTTCCAATATAACTAAAAATACCAGAATAAATAGCGGTATAATAACCAGCCAATTTTTGGATTTAGTATCCTTGAATTTGCTTCTGATGCTTTCCAAGTCGGCTATAGGTCGGGG
>LBVN01000012.1 GCA_000993115.1 Candidatus Woesebacteria bacterium GW2011_GWB1_38_8b | reverse complement strand
CCAGCTTCAAACAATTCCCAAGCCATTGTTATCTTAGTTGTACTTAACACCTCCATATTTTACTTCAGAAGTGTCGGATTTCTACGGAGAATACAACGCCAGGTGGTGAAACATTTGAAATACGTGCAGAGGAATTGGGTTGTAAACCTTTTGAAGTATTATCACAGGAAGTTCGAGATTCGGCAAAAGGATTGATCAGACAGCGTTTAGGTAGTGGTGATCTGGAAATAACTTTTTGATAGGAGATACACACAGGAGGTGTACTGATACAACATATAGGGATTTTTAGTCCCTTTCCGATCTAGTTTTCCGGACCAATTTTGCAACGTAGACGATTTGCCGAAGTTCTCCGTCCTCACCTTCAATTTCTTTAGCTCCCGTGAGCCTTGAATACTCCTGCAGAAAATAAGATAAACTTTCCTGGTTTTCTTTTATTGCTGCTTTTAACTCGTTTAATTTTTGAACGATTTTTTTGCCGGCCTCGTTATTTAAAAGTTCTTTCTTCTTCGCACTCTTTTTCTTGGCTGCTTCGCTGGCTGCAGCTAAAACCTCAGCATATTCAAGATTTGCCTGGAGAGTTGACTCAAGCATTTCTCGAATAGGTTTTGCTTCTTCTTTTAGACGCTCTAGTGCCGTTATTTTCATCTTTACCGCTTTTTCGATTTCCAAAAGTGTAGAGACGTTTGAATTTGGCTCATCAGATATAGGGTTATCGTTTGCGTTGGAATCAACAATTTCAGCCTCCTCAATTTGAGAATCGTTATTTGATTTTGTATCATCCATGACTTTAATAATCTAAGCCATGGCGAAGCTTTTTTCAAGGATTGATTTTCTTAGATTTTTCCTTGTAAATATTTCTTCCTTAAATTTTCCGGGAATTTTTCGATAGCATATCGCAGGCAAGTACGCGGCATTTGCCGATAATGCTTTTTAAGAAAACCCTCCTCAAGCTTTTGATCTCTCTTGCCTACTTCGCGAAGCATCCAGCCGACTGCTTTGTGAATCAAATCATGAGAATCGCTTAAAAGTATTTCTGCTATATACAGAGGTTCTTCATAACTGTTATTATTAATGAAATAGAAGGTTGAAATAACAGCAATTCTTCGTTCCCACAATGAACCGGATTTTGCCAACTCGTTTAGCTTGTGTCGTTTCTTTGGATTTCTCCATAAAAATTCACCTACAATTTTGTGTGCAGACAAATCCACTAAGTCCCAATTGTTTATGTATTTTGTATTGGCAAGATAAAAATTGAATATTTTTGCCCTTTCTTTATCACTACTCTTGTTGTACGTATTAACCAATATTATAAGTGCAATCAAACGGACTTCGTGGATTTTTGATCTTAACAGTTTTGAGATTTCAGTTAACGTTAAATCTTTGTATTTTTTGGCAACAATTCGGCTTTTTGGGACGGTGACTCCGATAAAAATATCACCTTCCCCGTAATCGCCTTTACCGGTTTTGAAAAAACGCTGATAATCTTTAATTCTTTCAGGTTGAGATACAGATTTAAGATCGGAAATTAAATTATTAACACTCATTTTTTCGACAATTTTTCAATTTCTTCTTTAAGGCTTTCAACCATTGCCTGGTATACCATAACTTTACTATGTTTAATCTCCGAAACTGCCGATTCGTGGATTACTCCCCTATACCCTACCATTTCCTTCGTTAGTTTATCCTCGTAATATTTTAGCTTAAGATTTAATAAATAAAACTTGTTTTGAAGATCTTCTGTGCTCATAAGTTTTTACACAACTATTAATGGTAATGTGAATTTGTAATTTTGTAAAACGCGGATTGGTTAGAAGAAGTTACTCGACTGCAAGTTTTTGTTTTTTGCTTTGTGCAATTGCCCAGATAAATACTCCAACCAGAGCCAAAGCAAAAACCCAAGACCCGAGTGTTTTTTGATATTGAACAATTACGGGAGCTGCGATAAGGCTAACTAAATTAACAACTTTTATCATGGGGTTAAGAGCAGGTCCCGCAGTATCTTTAAGTGGATCACCGGCAGTATCACCTTCGACGGATGCTTTATGAGCATCAGATCCTTTCCCTCCCAAATGTCCATCCTCGATATATTTCTTTGCATTATCCAAAGCGCCTCCTGCGACTGCCATAAACACAGCCATAAGCTGGCCGGTAAGAATCACGCCTGCCAAAAATGCGCCGAGTGCTTCAACTCCGAAAACCAAGCCGACGATTAAAGGAAGCGAAACTGAAAGCGCAACCAAGCTGACAAGGTCTTTTTGTGCTGCGGCTGTTGTAATTGCGACAACCTTTGAGTATTCCGGTTTTACTTTTCCTTCCATAACACCGGGACGCTTAAATTGGATTCTGACTTCATCAACTATTTTTGATGCAGCCCGAGCGACAGCTTTAATTGAAAAAGATGAAAATAAAAACGGCAAAGATCCGCCAATTAATAACCCGATAACGGTTTCAAGGTTGGAAATACTTATTGACGTAAGAACAGGAAGCCCCAGTCGCGCCTGGACAAGTCCAATATCAGTTACGAATGAGAAAAATAAGGCTGTTGCAGCAATCACAGCCGAGGCGATAGCAAGCTGTTTTGTGATCGCTTTTGTAGTATTACCGACAGAATCCAAATCCGCCATAATTTTCCAGGCTTTTTTATCAACATGGATCATTTCACCTATGCCATTTGCATTATCTGCAATTGGACCAAACGCGTCCATTGCAACATTATTTCCGGTGTGGGAAAGCATTCCAATACCTATCATCGCGACACCGTAAAGCATATAGATCGGGGGCATTGAGTGATAAATCAAAAAGCTTGATGCCAGCGCAAAGCAAATGACAAGTACGCTAATAACGCTTGACTCCATACCTACAGATAATCCGGATAAAATAGTTGTCGCAGCGCCGGACTTGGTTGAATTTACTATTTCTTTAACAGGCGGTTTGTTGTATGAGGTGAAGTATGAAGTCAGGGGATTGAAAGCAACAGCAAGTCCAACACCAATAGCGTTTAGTAATGCTAATTTCCATTCACCGGCGTACATTAGCGCAAAAATAAATGCCATGATAACAGTATTGAAGCTGGAAACTTCATAAGAACGAAACATCGCTTGTTCTGCATCTTTAGTACGGAGGAATTTTATGGGGAAGTTTTCCCACATAGGGACTGCAAACGTTCCGATTATAGAAGAAATAACCCCAATACCCCTAACAACCAAAGGATAAACAATCCAAAAAGTGTTTCCGGTTAAATGAAAAAGTACAAGCCCCAGAATAAGGGTAGAAACAATAGTTACTTCGTAAGATTCAAAAATATCTGCTGCCATTCCTGCGCAGTCGCCCACGTTATCTCCTACTAAATCAGCAATAACCCCTGCGTTTCTTGGATCATCTTCAGGAAGATTTTTTTCGACTTTACCTACCAAATCTGCTCCCATATCGGCAGCTTTTGTATAAATTCCTCCACCGATTCTCATAAATAGTGCAACCAAAGTTCCACCAAAACCAAATCCCAAAAGCGCATCAGGTGCTGCCTTGCCGAATAGCATAAAAATAATTGTTCCCCCAAGAAGTCCCAAACCATCAGTCAACATACCTGTAAAAGTTCCGGCTCTGTATGCAACAGTCAGGGCATGATTGTAATTTCCCTTAACTGCCTGTGCAGTTACTCTAACATTAGCCTGAATTGCAACACGCATTCCGAGTTGTCCAACTAAAGTAGAAAATGATGCCCCGATTATAAACGCTATAGTTCTACCAAGAGCAACAATTAGAGTTGCGTTATTTCCAAATCTAGCAACTGCTTCGCTAGAGGGTGGAACAATATAAACGCTCAGGAAAAGAACCACCGTAAGGGAGAGTAAAACTACAATTATTGTTTTGAGCTGCTTTTTTAGATATCCTTCAGCACCGAGCCTTATTGCATTCCACACTTCCTGCATTTTAGGATTTCCTTTATCTTCCCTTTCGGTTACACGCCACAACCAGTAGGCATAAATAAGCGAAATAAATGCAACTCCAACTACTCCCCAAAGCATTAGTTGTTCAAATTGTGAAAGTTCGTTCATGCTTTATATCTAAAAATAAAAAACTCTTTTTGTCAAGAGTCTGGGAGTATTTTAAATAAATTTATTTTTAATTGCAACAGAGAAAATATTGTAAAATATCGTTTCCTTCCGTGAAGTAGGGATTATATGTCTAACGTAGCTAACTTTGCGTGAGTTTGGATGAATTTTTTACGCGGGGCGACTTCTTCACCCATCAGCATTGTAAATACACGGTCTGCATCTTCTACATCATCGCTTGTTACTTGTTTTAGTGTTCTATGTTCCGGATCCATTGTGGTTTCCCAAAGCTGTGTAGGATTCATTTCTCCGAGACCCTTGTATCTTTGAATTACAAATTTGCTTCCGTTCGCAGCTTTTACCGCTGCCGACATTTCTTCATCCGTATATGCATAAGTTACGACCTTGCCAACTTGCACGCGGTAAAGCGGTGGAAGTGCAATGTACAAAAATCCATTTTTGATAATATCCGGTAAATGCCTGAAGAAAAATGTCAGAAGAAGTGTTTTGATGTGTTCGCCGTCAACATCGGCATCAGTCATGATAATTACGCGGTGATATCGGAGTTTTTCATACTGGGTCGAATCCCCAATGCCTGCTCCTAATGCAACAATTAAATCCTTAAGCTCGTCAAATTTTACGATTTTATCAAGATGTGCACGTTCTGTATTTAAAATTTTTCCGCCTAACGGAAGTATTGCCTGAAACCTGCGGTCTCTCCCCTGCTTTGCAGAGCCACCTGCTGAGTCTCCCTCTACTATATATAGTTCACTTACTTGGGGGTCACGGGATTGGCAGTCAGCAAGTTTTCCGGGAAGAGCTGAACCTTCCAATGCGCCTTTTCGTAGCACTGCGTCTTTTGCGGCACGTGCGGCAAGTCGTGCTTTCGCCGCAAGTAAGATTTTATCCATAATGGATTTCGCGTCTTGAGGATGTTCCTCAAAATAAGTATCAAGGCCTTCTTTTACAGCTGAAGCAACAAACCCCTGGACTTCCGGATTATTTAATTTGGCTTTCGTCTGGCTTTCAAATTGAAGATTGCTCGAGGGCATTTTTACATAAATGATGGCGTTTAAGCCTTCCTTCATGTCATCCCCTGTTAGCCCGTTTTTATCATCAAGAACTTTTCCGCTGTATCCTGATTTTTTTGCATAATCGGAAACCGCGCGGGTAAGTGCGATTCGAAAGCCCGTTAAATGAGTTCCTCCGTCTGTTGTGTGAATTCCGTTAACATAGCCTTTTACGTTTTCGGAATAAGTATCGGTATATTGAATCGCAACTTCCAACGCGATGTTTGCGGTTGTGTCATCTTTTGAAATATAAACTACATCACTTACAGCCTCTTTACCGCGGTTGCCATGTTTGACCAGTGATTTTATACCCCCCTCAAAATAGTAATGCGCTGATTCATTGTCATTCTCATCAAAATAATGAAAAGCAAGTTTCGGAATTAAATACGCACGATCCTTAAGTAAGGCTTTGACTTTGACTTTATCAAATACCGTTTCATGAAAAATTTCGGGGTCGGGATTAAATTGAGTTATGGTTCCTGTTTGATTTTTCCCTGGTGTCATATCCCAGATTTTGAGAAGACTACTGTCCAAATATTCATCAGTTGCTTCGGCTACATCGTGCGCCGGTTCTCCTTTTTTGTATTCCTGGTAATAAGCTTTGTTGTCCCGCATTACAATTACGCGGAAAAATTTTGACAACGCATTTACAACTGAAGCTCCTACTCCGTGAAGTCCTCCCGAAACTTTATAAGCGTCTCCGCCGAATTTTCCGCCCGCATGAAGCTTGGTCATTGTGACCTCCAACGCGCTTTTCCCTGATTTATGACGGTCGACCGGAATTCCGCGTCCGTCATCACGGACAATTACGGACCCGTCTGTGCGAAGAACGACCCAAATATTTTTTGCAACTCCTGCAAAACTTTCGTCGACCGAGTTGTCGACAATTTCCCGTAAGCACTCATGAAGTCCCCTTGAATCGGTTGAACCGATATACATTCCGGGCCTTTTGCGAACCGGCTCCAACCCTTCCAAAACCTGAATTTGATCTGCATTGTAATCTGTTTTTGCCATAAAAATCTTCCTTAATTCAGCTTCAATTATACCCCAAACTGGTGTCTAATGTCAGGTCCAATAAAGACAGGTAACTGCTCGGAGTTACTGAGACAGTATACAGCCTAAAGGTTTATTGTAAAATTTGCAAGCTGAAGTCCGACATTAGCATTCGCCTTTAATGCTTTTTTTGTACTTTCGGCCTTTTGCAAAGCATGGGCTGTTTTTTGTAAATTCTTAGTTTCCAGCAGTAACGAATTTAAGCTGTGTATTAATTCTTCGATAAAAATGAGTGCCTCGTCTCTTCCTTTTACCTTTTTTACTTCTCCCAGACGCTGCCAATCTTCACTATCTAAAAACGTTCTAGCAATTTCAGAATTTACTTCTGGTTTATTCCCAATCCTGATTATTTGTACCCTCGAAACTATTGTTGGTAGGACTGCCTCTACATTTGTGGCAGTCAAAATAATACTTAAATTTTCCTGAGCTTCTTCCAAATTTTTTAAAAAAGCGTTTAAACTCTCTGTTGTGGCAAGATTGATATCCTTTACAAAGAGAGTTGTTTTTGAGAGTTTAAGGTTGGTCAAATGTATAAGGTTTCGGACATCAGCTATTTTCTCCACAGTATATGGCATGAACACAGAATTTAATTTATTCGAAATTTCTCTGGCTTTTTTTTCTAAACTTTCCTGATTTTGACCGATAAGTAAAAATGCGTGCATAATTGTACTTTTTGTAATCCGATTATATATTGTATAATCGATTCTAGCATCATTGAGACTCCTCTTATGTTGCTTTTCATATGCTAAAAATACTTAAAACATTCTATCGTTATGAGCTGAAAAAGCCTTTCTGGTTTTTTTGCTTTTTGGTTGGATCCATCGCAGGAAGCGTAATTTATAACTTGTTTCCTCTTTACTACCGGGCTATGGTACAAAACATTGAAGGGAGTCGTTTTGACGCACTTTTTGGTGTACTTATGTCTTTTGTTGGCCTCCGCGCACTTCTTATTGTGTTGGACATTATTACACGCCTCTTAAGCGATTATGTAGTTTTTGATGCGGCAATTGATGTGCGCCGGTCGGTATTAAAGCATATTCAGGATTTAGACTTTTCGTTTCATACGACTAAAAGCACCGGAAGCCTAATTTCTGCAATGAAGCGCGGTGACGGTGCTTTTTTTACTTTCCATGACGCATTACATAATGGAATTTTGGAAGTTTTTGTCGGGTTTATTACCATGGGCTATTTTTTTGGACTTGTTGATCCGGCCATAGCTGTAATTACTTTCGCTTCACTTTTTGTGTGCTTAATAATTACCGCATTCGTAATCAAACTAAACATCAATGCCAGAAAAAAATACAACGAGGAAGAAGATAATATTTCGGGGATTATTGTAGATAATATTATAAATTTTGAAACCGTAAAAATGTTTGCAAAAGAATCCTGGGAACAAAACCGTCTGAAACTCGCCTTCATCCCTTGGCGAAAAGCATTGTGGGATTACGGACTTACTTTTCGGTATATGAACGCATCAGTCGGAATTACTATTGTAATGACAGTGTTTTTAATTCTTTACCTCGCGATTAAAAAAGTAAGTTTAAACCAAATGAATCTGGGAGATTTTGTTTTGGTTTTAACTTTTTCGAACACCTTTTTTCCAAAAGTTTTTGATTTAGTCTGGAGATTTAGAGACCTCGCGAAACATTTTGCGGACATGGAAAAATATTTTTCTATTTTGGATAACAAAATCGAAATAAAAGATCCCAAAAATCCGGTAAAAATCAAGACAATTAAAGGAGAAATAAGTTTTATTAATTCCTCATTTGCCTATAAAGGGAATAAAGCCAAGGTTTTGAAAAATATTGATCTTACAATTCGTCAGGGACAAACGGTTGCTTTTGTAGGGCGGTCCGGATCAGGCAAAACTACTTTAATTAAACTTCTTCTTCGTTTTTATGATTTAACTGGCGGTAAGATTTCAATTGATGGCATTGATATAAAACGATTTACAAAAAGCGCCCTGCGAAGTTTTTTTGGAGTTGTTCCGCAGGAGCCGATACTTTTTAACAATACTATTAAATTTAATATCGGTTACGGGAAAGAAAACGCAAGTTTTGACGAAATAAAAGCGGCTGCGAAGATTGCAACCTGGATCATTTTATCGAATCGCTGCCAATTAAGTACGATACGAATGTAGGTGAGCGCGGGATTAAATTGTCGGGCGGTCAAAAACAACGTCTGGCCATTGCCAGAATGGTTTTGTCCGACCCCGAAATTATTATTTTTGATGAAGCAACATCACACCTTGACTCTGAAAACGAAAAGTTTATTCAGGAAGCTTTGGAGCGTTCCACAAAAAACAAAACAACAGTTATTATTGCCCACCGGCTATCGACAGCCATGAATGCTGATAAAATAGTCGTAATGGAAAAGGGACGCATTGTTGAAACAGGATCACACAACATGCTTATAAATAACCCCAATAGCCTGTATTCATATTTCTGGAAGCTCCAGACGGCTATTGATTAGTATTTGTAATACACACTTGGAATGTTGCATAATTAGAGTTAATATGCCTGCCCTAAGACTTACAAAAAACCCCGGTAAAGTAGCAAATGATGTTGTTAAAACGCTGTCGGATATATTGGTTGACCAAGGGGCAATGACTGCTGAGGCTGCTCAGAAGATTAAATTCACGGAAGTGCAAACAGGTAAGCCTCAGGAGGAAATTATAAAACTTCAGAATTTAGTTGATGAGGCTAATTTAACCAAAGCAAAAGCAACTCTTTATAATGTAGCATTTTTGGATTTGACTTCGGTTCCCGTTGCCCCGGAAGCTCTCTCCGCAATTACACAGGATATTGCTACCCGATTTAGAGTATTTCCGGTTTCTGTCGAACCTTCGCTTAAACAAATTGTTCTTGCGATGGCAGACCCTCTGGATTTGGGGACGATTGAATTTATTGAGCGAAAAACAGGGTTTACGGTAAAACCTTTTTGGGCAGAACCTTCAAAGATTGAGACTTTGATATCAACAGGGTATGCTACCTCTTTAGCGAAAGAAGTGACCGAAGCTCTACGGGAAGTAGGACCTTCCGGGCAAGTGCGCACGCTGGATACATCAAGAATGGGTCTAATTCGTGAGGAAAAAGTTGCACAAATTGTTACCCACATACTTGGTTTTGCAGTTAAATCAAGAGCGTCGGACGTGCATATCGAACCTCAGGAAACGTCAACCAGAGTCCGCTATCGTGTTGACGGAATATTGCAGGAAAAACTGACAATTCCGCATGAGCTTCATGACGCTTTGGTTTCCAGAATTAAAATACTTTCCGGTATGAAAATAGATGAAAAACGAGTTCCGCAGGACGGAAGGTTTAATTTCCGATCAGAAACGGAGGAAGTTGATCTTCGTGTATCTACACTTCCGACTGCCTGGGGTGAAAAAGTTGTTATGAGACTTTTGAAAAAAACAGGCGGTATCCCCGACCTTACCGAACTGGGTTTGAGGGGGTCGGCTTTAAAAAACCTTCAGGATAATATACTTCGTCCTCACGGAATTATTTTGATTACAGGCCCTACTGGTTCAGGTAAAACAACAACACTTTACTCAATAATTTCAAAACTAAATACAGCCAAAGTAAATATTATGACACTGGAGGATCCCGTTGAGTATAAAATCCCCGGGGTTAATCAGGTTCAGATTAATCCTGTAGCCGGTCTTACATTCGCTTCAGGACTGCGGTCTTTTTTACGTCAGGATCCTAACATTATACTCGTCGGAGAAATCCGTGATCAGGAAACAGCTGACCTTGCAATTCAGGCATCACTGACTGGTCATTTGGTTTTTTCGACACTTCATACCAACAGTGCAGCCGGAGCACTCCCCCGACTTCTGGACATGGGAGCCGAGCCTTTCCTTCTTTCATCGACAATAAATGCAATTGTTGCCCAGCGTGTCGTTCGTAAAATTCATGATGGGTGTAAGATTGAATATGCACCTGACAACCATCAAATAGAAGAAGTTCAGGGAGTTTTGGGCAACCTTTGGCAACCGAAAGGACCGATTAAATTCTATAAAGGTCAGGGCGATAAAGATTGTGGCCAAACCGGATACTATGGACGCTTGGGAATTTTTGAGGTATTGCCAGTGTCCGAAAAAATTAGTAGGCTGATAGTAGAGCGTCCGACAGCCGCATCTATCGAAAAAGTAGCACGGGAGGAAGGGATGATTACCATGAAGCAGGACGGGTATATAAAGATGGTTGACGGGTTGACGACTTTGGAAGAAGTATTGAGGGTTGCTCAGGAATAAAATGAATATTAAAGAATTATTGACACTTGCTATAACCAGAAATGCATCGGATTTGCATTTGGTGACAGGAATTGAGCCGCATCTAAGAATTGAAGGTGCACTAATCCCGATTCCCGGTGAGCCAAAAGTAACCGCAGAGGTAGTCGATAAAATATTAAAAGAAGTCCTCCTTCCCGAACAATATGAGAGGCTTGTTGTTAATAAAGAATTGGACTTTTCACTTGCTTTTAATGATACTGCCCGTTTCAGGGCAAATGCCTATACACAAAAAGGGGCACTTGCAATTGCTTTCAGAACTATTCCCCTATCAATTCCCAGGATTGACGACTTGGGACTTCCCAAAATTCTTCATACATTCACAAATTTAAGACAGGGATTTGTTTTGGTAACAGGGCCGACGGGTCATGGAAAATCCACGTCTATTGCGGCTATGATTGACGAGATAAATGAAAACCGCGCTGAACATATTGTTACAGTTGAAGACCCTGTCGAATTTATATTTAATCCAAAACGCTCAATTATTTCTCAAAGGGAGATGGGATTTGATACTCATTCCTGGCAGATAGCTCTCCGAAGTGTTCTTCGTGAGGATCCTAATATTGTCTTAATTGGGGAAATGCGGGATTATGAAACAATTGCCGCGGCATTAACGATTGCAGAAACAGGGCATTTGGTTTTTGCAAGCCTTCATACAAATAGTGCTGCTCAAACTATCGACCGTATTGTTGACGTATTTCCCGATGAACAGCAGGAGCAAGTAAAGCTTCAGCTTTCTAATGTTGTCGAGGCAGTTTTTTCAATGAGGCTTATCCCAGGTGAAGACGGACACAGGGCGGTTGCTTATGAGGTAATGTTAGGAACATCTGCTATTAAAACATCCATCCGTGACGGCAAGACTCATCAAATTGATAATATCTTACAAACTTCAACCGGAATTGGTATGAATACTTTGGAGATGTCGCTCGCGAATTTAGTTAAATCCGGAAGAGTGAGTTTAGAAGTAGCGGAAGGTTTCTCCTTAAGACCGGGTGAACTTATGAGACTCGTGAAATCTTCCAAATAATTCATATTCAAAAGTTTCATGCCCAAATATGAAAAGATATAGATATAAGGCGAAGAATGAAAACGGAATTGTTGTAACCGGTGAAGTTGAAGCAAGCAGTATTTCACATGCGGTAAAGCTTCTACGGGGTAAAGGACTATTTGTTATTAACATAAGCGGAGGAAAAACAATTTCGCTCGATTTTCTAAAACAAATTTCAAGCGGTGTTTCAAGTGGTGATCTGACTAACTTTACCCGCCAGTTGGCTACAATGGTAAATGCCGGTCTTCCTATTACTGAAGCACTCCTGATCCTGCGTTCACAATCTCAAAGTAAAATGCAGGCGATTATATCTCAGATATTGGCCGATGTTGAGGAAGGTCAATCGCTTTCGGCGTCTATGGGTAAGCATCCAAAGATATTTTCCAAATCTTACATTGCGCTTGTTAAATCCGGTGAAGTATCAGGAGTATTGGACGATGTTTTAGTCAAGCTTTCGGACACGATGGAAAAACAGCAGGAGTTTCGAGGTAAAATAAAGGGTGCAATGGTTTACCCAATTATTATTATTTTGGGAATGATCGGTGTTGCACTTATCATGTTGATCTTTGTAATACCCCGCATGACTTCGTTGTACGACCAATTCGGAGCGGAGCTTCCCATAACAACTAGAATATTGGTTTTTGTATCAAGTTCTATGGTTAAATTTTGGCCAGTACTTTTAATCCTCACAGCACTTTTGTTTTGGGGTCTTAAGGCTTACCGCGCAACAAAGGCCGGAAGACATAAAATTGACGCGATGCTTCTGGGAATGCCTTTATTAGGAGATCTGCAAAAGCAGGTAGTACTTACGGATTTAACAAGAACAATGAGTTTAATGGTTGGAGCTGGAGTTTCTATTTTGGAGGCGCTTCATATTATTACTGAGATATCCAAAAACGCGCTTATTACTGAGGCCTTGGAGGATATTTCCACAATGGTTGAAAAAGGATTTCCACTCGCGATGGCTTTCTCTAAGCATTCTGACGTTTTTCCCTTTCTACTCTCTCAGATGGTTGCGGTTGGTGAAGAAACCGGAAAAATGGATGAAGTGATGGCAAAAGTAAGCCACGTGTTTGAAATTGAAAGCGAACAAAGACTAAAAGCTCTTTCCGCTGCAATCGAGCCAATCATTTTGATCGTTCTTGGTATTGGAGTGGCGTTTTTGGTAATCTCCGTTATTATGCCTATCTATAACCTCACGACAAAGATTTAAAATTAATTTCTAATTCGTTTGTCTCTCCCCTTGACACGCTATGCCAACTTGTTCAATACTGGATGTGGGAAGAGATATTTAGATTGGATGAAATTTCGGAATTCGAATTTCGAAGATTCCCGATCCTCTTGGAAGTTTTTCAAGAGTGATTAGTGTAATATAGTTTTATTAAATAAAACTATATTACAAAGAGAGGGGGTGAGAAAAATTTATGACTGCCCTAAAAAAAGGATTTACATTAATTGAACTTTTAATCGTTATCGCGATTTTGGGTGTTCTTGCGGTCGTAGTTTTAGTTGCCATTAATCCGGCACAGCAATTGGCAAGAACCCGAGATGCGGGAAGAATTTCCAGCGTAGCTCAAATTGGGCATGCTTTGGAAGCATTTGCTACTGTACACGCTGGTGCTTATCCAACCACTGTCGAATGGAATGCTGATGTTTTAGTGACCTCTGGTGAATTAAATAATTTACCGGGGTTGGTGCAAAACACTTTAACAAGTACGTGTACTACACAGGCGATTGATGGGTGGTGTTATTCAGTGGCAGCAAGCCCCGCCGGTTTCGCAGTTTATTCAAGACTTGAAGCAGATACTAATCTTACATTAGGAGGAGGTACCTGTAATGGAACAAATCCGGCTTTTGTCGTTTATTCGTCAGCTAACGGAAGAGCATGTATAATATGTCAAGCTGGTGAACCAACTGCTGGTGCACCTGGAACTTGTGCAAACTGATGGTTTCTGTAATTTTTAAAAGCACCAGAAGCTAAGAAAAATATTAGCCTGGTGCTTTTATTTTGGTAAAAATATTGCCAACGTAATTGTTAACATACTATACTGAATGTACATGAAATGAGAAAAGGATTTACCTTAATTGAGCTTTTGATTGTAATTGCAATTTTGGGAATAATTGCTACGGTTGTTTTAGCATTATTAAACCCGGGTCAACGAATGGCCCAAACCCGAGACGCAGGAAGAATTAGTGTACTGCTGCAAATGGGCAAGTCTATTCAATCATTTTATACAACAAATAATGATTATCCGCGTAGCGATACTTGGGGTGAGCAATTAGTTGCCACTGGTTATCCAAAGATATTTCCACGCGGAATTGAAAGCCAGTCTGATACAAGCTTAAATTGCACAACAAATGCGCTCCCATTGTCTTTACCCACCTACTGCTATATATATGATGATACTGCAATCCAAAACGGTGCAATCGTCTATTCAAAATTAGAATCAATTCGCCAGACATCCAAGTGCAGCGGTAGCGAAGCATATTTTGTATATTCTACAGTTGACGGGAGAGGTGGTGTTCTTTGTTTCTCTGCCGAACCAACCCCCTGGCAAGCTGGGACAGTAACATATTTAGATTAAATTAATTTGGATAAATAAAAGTTATACCAATCATAATACTGTCTTAAAAATATTCATATATACTTAATTTATGATAGGTATTATTGTGTTTTTATTTGGTTTGGCGATGGGTTCTTTTATCGGAGCCTGGACTTACAGATTACCCCGTAGGATTAAAATTTCGAAAGGTCGTTCTTTTTGTCCAAAATGTAAATATCAGATTGCATGGTACGATAATATCCCCTTGGTTTCATATATTGTGTTAGCGGGTAAGTGCAGAAATTGCCACAAAAAAATTGGATTTCGTGAACCGTTAATTGAAATTGTTACGGCATTTGTTTTTGTGACAATTTTTCATTTTGTGAACGGCTGTATGTTCTTCTCTGAAGGGACGGTCTTGCAAAGCGATATAGTTTGTAGTTTTGTTGGTAAGATTGGTTGGTGGACTCTCCCCTATCTTTTGACTATCTTCTTTTTTATTATTGCCACATTCGTAATTGATCTCGAAAAAAAAATAATCCCTGATGAATTTTCTTTTGCACTCCTTTTTCTGGCTATTATTGGTGTGATGTTCGCTAATTATAACGATTTGTTTCTTCGCCTATTTTTTGCGCTACTGCCAGCACTGTTTCTTCTTTTTCTACATTTTATAACCCGCGGTCGTGGTATGGGATTGGGAGACGTGAAGCTGGTTTTGTTTGCACCGATACTGCTTGGCACTTGGCAGAACAATTTGATTTGGATGATGGGTAGCTTTATAATCGGGGCAATTGTTGGTGTTATCTTTATGATTTTTGGAAAAGCATCATTTGGCAAACAAATACCTTTTGGTCCGTTTTTAATCATTTCATTTTTTATAACCCTACTTTTTTCAGATATAATTGGTAAATTCCTGATTATTTAAAGCCAACATGAAGCCGTTCACGAAATCCGAAACCAAGATAACAGCAATCATTTTTTTAGTAACTTTTCTGGTGACCTTTTTTAATATTCGTATAGCTCTGCGGCGTTCCCGTGACTCCCAGAGGCGTTCCGATATAAGCGCAATAACGGATGCATTAAACTCCTTTCATGAGGATTATGGTTTTTTTCCGCCAAGTGAAAATGGAAAAATTAAAATATGTAAAAACGACAATTATAACGATGTCATAGAGAGCATGGCGGGAGATAAAATCTTTGACAGAAATAAGTTTTTCGAAGGGTTACGTGGCTGTAACTGGGGAAAAGATTCCTTTGAAGACGTGTTTAATAACTCATCGGTTTATTTGAAGACCATACCCGTCGATCCAAGAGAAAGCTTAGGCCTTAATTATTTGTATATGTCGGACATGGATTATTTTCAGGTTTATACAGCAATGGAAGGCGGATCCAGTGAAGATACTTACAACAAAGGTGTGGTAGGCCGTAATTTAGCTTGTGGAGAAAAGATTTGCAGTTTCGGGAAATCTTATATTGATATTCCGCTAAACATTTCAATTGAAGATTATAGAAAACAGCTCGAAGAAAAAAGACAAAAGGATTTAGGAAAATAAAAATTAAGTATGTATTTAAAAAAGTCGTATTGTAAAGGTACATGTTTTATGTATAAATTATAATAAGGTATGAAAAAAGGTCACCGATACGGAGAGTCTTTGAACCGGAGGGGTTTTACATTACTTGAGCTTCTTGTGGTAATCGCGATAATCGGAGTTTTAGCAGGTGTTATAACAATCAGTTTTCCTGGGGCAACAAGATCAGCACGCGATGGCAGAAGAAGACAAGAGCTTCAGCAGTACAGAGTGTCGCTTGAGATTTATGCGAATAAAAGCAACGGTGTATATCCCGACCGAGCAACGGTAGTTAAACCTCAAACAATGTGCACAGGGGCTAATCCCCCATTTGGTAGCATGACATGTCCACAAGATCCCAAAGATGGGACGGCAACTATCTGCGGCGGAACCTGCCAATATCGGTATCAGTCAGCCGCATCCGGTGCAAGTTATGTTTTGTGGGCAGGGCTCGAAAAACCCGTCTCTTCGGGTTCTCCTTGCTATGTAATTTGTTCAAGCGGATTGAGTGGTGAGGCAGCATGTCCCACAACACCTACTTGTCCATGGTAAAATATTTAGTATGAAAAATAAAAAAAATCAGCCATTAAACAGTCGAGGGTTTACTCTCATGGAGTTATTGGTGACAATCGGAATTATCGCAATTCTTTCTGCAATTTCACTCTTTGCAATCGCAGGTTCGCGGAAATCTTCCCGTGATGCAAAAAGAAAAGCGGATTTAGAATCGATTAGAACCGCGTTAGAGTTGTATAGATCCGACTGCGGGGAGTATCCTGCTGGTATTGCTGTAAACTCTCCTTTATTATCCGGAGCGGTACCTCCATGTTCTGCGGGTGGTATACGATATTTGGAAAAAGTACCCGGAGATCCTGTTAATTCTGCAACCTATGCTTATACACGTTCTGCATCACGGGTAAGTTATACACTCTGTTCCAGGCTTGAGGAAATTCCGAATCCTGTTGGAGATGTATCCGGATGTGGGCCTTGCACCGGTGGTTCTTGTCATTATAAGCTCACGAACCCTTAAAAGTATGCTATGTCAATTTTCTTGCCCAACTTCAATAAATCAAAAGCAGGTGGTTATACTTTAATTGAACTGTTGGTTGTGGTAACCATTGCTGCTCTTCTTTTTACCGTAACTACAGCAAGTTATCGGGGATATCAAAAAAGACAGATTTTTGAAGCGGGCGTTCGAAATATTATGGCTGACATTAGGCTTGCTCAGGAATATGCTTTGGCCGGGAAATTGTTGGATCCGCTCGTTTGCAATACAGGTCTTCAGGGATACAAGGTGTCCAAAACCGGGCCGTCCGAGTATGCGATAATTGAGTTATGTAATGCAACCGAGACAGAATTTAAGCGGGTTAATTTAAATCCTGACGGTAATGCAAACGGTATTTTTATAGATATTAGAGGACGGACCGGATTGACATATTTTGTTTTTAACCAACGGGGGCGAGGTGTTGATGTATCACCGGTTAATTATGCTTGTATTGCAATTTCACAAACAGGTTCGACTTCAAGATTTTACAGAATTGACAGAGTAACAGGAAATGTACAAGCAGCAGTAAGTTGTTAATATGAAGTATATATATTTACGTGGACAATCGCTTTTCGAAGTTATGTTTGCAATTGGAATTGCTGCATTAGTTTTGATAGCAATTGTGAGTTTAAGTACCAGAGCCGTAAAAACAAGCGATTTTTCAAGAAATAATTCATTGGCTTCAAAGTACGCACAGGAAGGAGCCGAATGGGTAAGACAGCAAAGGGATGAACTGTGGGCTAATTTAACCGGGCAACCTCAGAATAGCGATATCAATTTGGGTACAATTGGCAGTTGGGGTTCAGCAAATCCGATTCTAAATACTGTTTTTTATAGGACAGTAAGATTGGTTCCGAATGCATCACCACCAACAAGTTATGTTGTGATAGTAAAAGTAACTTGGGAAGACGGAAGTGGTCAGCACGAAGTTTCAAATTCAACAAAACTTACTAATTGGAGAATGTAATATGCAAAACACAAAAGAAAGATTAGGATTTTCGCTAATCGAAATGCTGATTGTCGTCGGAGTTTTTTCTGTGCTGGCAATAATTATTACCCAAACACTCGCGTCGAGTTTAAGAAGTTCTAAAAAAAGCGATAACTTGGGAAAAGTTCGGGAAAATGTTGAGTATGCGATGAATTATATTGAAAGGACACTTCGTACTGCGAAAAGATTGGACTTTGATGACATTCCTGTTGGGGTTCCTTATGACCGTTGTGACGACGGTGACAATAATATTTTATACTTTTACAATGGTAATGGAGTATCTGAAAATTTTACTTATATTGGGAGTCCAACATATGCGATCAGATATAATGGGTCAAATATAACGAGCAACTCAATTCGAGTGACAGCGTTTTCGATAACCTGCACGTCAGGTATATCGGGTGAGCCTGATTCGGTAACAATTACAATAACCGCACAGGATTCATCGACAACTACTTCTGCCGAATCAGTCAAATACACAGCAACAACCAGAATTTCACTAAGAAACTATTCCAGGAATTAACAATTGACCTGGTAATTAACAATTGTTAAACTGAATTTGTTACAGTTTTTAAACTGAATTTATTATGAAAAAGCTGCTCTCACGAAGGGATTTAAGCGGGAACCGAAAATCTTCCGGTCAGGCTCTTCTTTTAATTGTTCTAGTTGTGGCGGCAGCGCTAATAGTTGTTATGTCGGTAGTCTCTAAATCAGTGACGGATGTGGCAATCACATCGACGGAAGAAGACTCACTACGCGCATTTTCGGCTGCTGAAGCTGGGGTTGAAGAGGTTTTACTTAATTTGGTTCCTGGTGGGCCAGGGGTAAACGGAACCGTTGGAAATAGTACAGGCTCTCAAACAGCTACGTTTATTGTCCCACCCGTAACACAGGATGACGCTGGGAATAGTTTTAATTATCCCGATCCCCTGCAGTCAGGTGATACCGGCACGATTTGGTTCGCAAGCAGAAACAATTCTGGAGCATTTGATTGTGGGCCCGGGAAAACTTGTACCCGAACACCTAATTTGAAAGTTTGTTGGGGAACCAATCCGTCAGAATATTCCGCAGTAGAGGTTACTGTATTTTATGATTCCGGTTCCCCCGTTCATTTTTCGAATAACCCCAATAATTTTGATAATGTCAAAGCCTATACATTTGCGGCAGATTCCGACTCCTCACATACAACAAATAATATTGATAAAGTAGGACCTAATCCCTGTACGATAGGAATACCTCCTCAACAATCTGTGTCCTATCGATTTCAAAAAACTTTCAATCTATCATCAACCCTCAATTGCGGAACTAATAATTGTTTAATTATGGCTAAAGTCAGACTTTTATATAACACAACTACTGCTCAGAATTTTGGTCTTGAAACTCAGGGCGGTAGCACCCCTGCGCTTCCGGCTCAAGGGTTTAAAGTCACTTCTGCGGGATCGTCAGGTTCAACAAAACGCCAAGTAGAAGTTTTCCAAGGGTATCCTGAACCTCCTTCGATTTTCGACTCCACCCTTTTTAGCCTGAAGGGGTTAGAAAAAAAATAATATGTCTGTTGGCGTAGATATCGGATCTAAATCAATAAAGATTGTTGAGTTGGTTAAGGATGGTAAGGGGTGGCGCTTGAAAGCGTCTGGTGTGGTCGGATTTAAAGGATTAGCACCCGAATATGCGAAAGATGAGAAAGATTTGTCTTTGGTAGCAGAAGCAATAAAAAAACTTTATAAAGAGGCAAAAATCGGATCTAAAGACGTTTCAATTTCTTTACCTGAACACTCTGTTTATACAAGAACGATTAAATTTCCACCTTTAACTGATGCGGAAATTGCATCGGCCGTAAAATGGGAGGCTGAACAATACATACCTATCCCATTAAATGAAGCAATATTACAACATCAAATTATTGAGCGTAAGGAAAACATATCCCCGCCGCATGTATCGGTTCTTTTAGTGGCCGTACTTCGAGAAATTGTAGATAAATATGCGAAAGTTGTTGATATGGCGAAGCTTAATTTGGTTTCAGTTGAAACCGAATTAATGTCAATTGTCCGGTCGTTAGCTATAGATGAAGCACCGGTAATGATAGTAGATTTGGGTGCAAGATCTACAGATATTGCTATTGCAAAAAATGGTCAGCTTTATTTTTCCCGGTCGCTTCAGACAGCGGGAGAAGCATTTACGAGGGCGATTGTCCAAAATCTAGGAATTGATGAAACACAGGCTGAAGAATATAAAAAAACCTATGGAATGAACAAAACTCAGCTGGAGGGCAAAATCAAATCCGCACTCGAACCTGTTTTTAGGATGGTTGCGGATGAAATGAAAAAAGCAATTAGTTATTACCAGAGCAGTGAGCAAGGTGAGTCTCCTAAATCGGCAATTTTAACCGGCGGAAGTGCAGCCATGCCTGAAGTAGCATCGGTTTTGACGCGTCTTCTTGGATTAGAAGTTGTTGTGGGAAATCCGTTTTCAAAAGTTTTTGTTGCTCCTGAAGCAGTTAACGCGCTGGCCGGGTATGCACCTTTGTATTCCGTTGCCGTAGGTTTAGCTATGAGGGGGTAATATATGGCTGATATTAATCTAATTCCGCAGACAAGCAAAGTTTCTCAGGAAGTTACAAAGAAAACCAATACGCTTGGATCGGTTTTAAAATTGTTTATAGTTTTACTTTTTGTTTCACTTTTTACTAGCGCAACGGTTTGGGGCATAATTTACTACCGCTTGAATCAGGTAAAAAAGGAGCACGAAAAATTAAAAACCGAGGTTGCTACTTTAAAAAAGTCAGAGTCGAGGTTTGTTTTGCTTCGTGACCGACTGGAAAAAATTTCAAAAATACAAAGTGAATACAATATTAGCGGAGAACTCGAGACAGTAAAAGATTTATCATTAAATATTACTTCACCATCATTAATTAAGTCGTTAAAAATTGATCCGAACATGGTTGAGGTCGAAGTAGAAACAGATAGTTCGCTTAATATAACCAAGATATTTTCTCAGTTGATTGGGTCCGGAAAATATAACCGTGTTAGTATGTTGTCATTTGATTATAATCCGGCAACATCGTACTTGGTTACTTTACAGATTATAAAGTAAGTTCGTTTTTTAGTTTTTATACTATGGAACCAAAATTGTTTGATTTTAAAAAATTAGGAATACTGGTACTGGGATTTTTTCTAGTTGCTTTTTCGTTTTTTGTTCTTGCAGGTAAAGGATTCGCATCAATTAAAAAATTGTACGACGATCTTAAAAATGAGAATCAAGAGATTCGTATTCTGAAGGAAAATGTTGAAACGCTGAAAAAAATAGATTTAGCCATTATTAACAAGTCCGATGATGTCTTTATTGAGCTTCCCAACAGTTCGTTTGTACCTTTTGTAATTTCGAATGTTAAAACAGAAAGCCTGGATAAAATTTTAATTGATAATCTGAGGTCAGAACCTTTAAATATGGGTGAAACCATCCACGGAATAAGTTTAGCTTATGAGGGTCACGTTGATAAGTTAGATAATATTATTACTTTTGCAGAGTCAGTTCAAAAATATTCCCCTATAACTGCGTTCCCCAGTATTGAAATGAACGAGATTGACGGAAAGTACAATGTTAATTTTAAAGTGGCAACTTTTTGGTCTGATTTACCGACTGAGCTTCCTCATATTGACGTTACGGTAAATGGTTTAACCGATGAAGAAACTAAGCTGCTTAACGAAATATCCAATTACAAAAAACCCGCAAAGTCCGATCTGAATCCCCAGAATCCGGTTGACCGCCCGAATCCATTCATCTGATGACATCCTCCCCTTTCTATCGAGGAGTATCTTATTCGCCTTCGGCGAACTATTCTTCCATAGGAGGATGACATATCAGGTTCGATTCATTCACAAACTACCATCCATGGTATTCTCGAAACTGTTATAAAAATCTTAAGAAAGAGGTTCGACTTTGATGTTAACGTATTTTTTCTCGAGGGTAGCTTTAATTCTTAAGATATCCTGAATTGATTTTATAGTATTACCTCCCCGTCCTATTATAAGACCGGCTTTGTCACCGGGAATTTTCAATAAAAAATCTACCCGGCCCTCCTCAGATTCTTCAACTAGTTCAAAATCTTCACCTATAATATTCTTAACGATAAATTCAAGTAATTCTTTCATTTTTTCTCAAACAACTTTTTGACAGTTGGTGACAATTTTGCCCCTTTTTCGATCCAACTTTTCAATTTGGTTTTATCAAGCGAGAGAACGCTCTTTTTAGGATGCCAGTGCCCCAAAATATCCAAAGGCTCCCCTACCACCTTTTTCTTTTCGTCTATTGCGACAATTCTGAAAAAATGATCGTTTCTTTTACCGAATTTTGCGAGTCTTATTTTAATCATGTTTTATATATGCAATCAATTTCGTACTATATCAAAAATTCGCTTGTTTGTACATATTAAACGTAAGTCCAAGTGTTAATCGTTAAATGTTTCGAGAGCTTTTTTTGCGGCATCTTGTGCAGCTTCACTTTTATTTTTACCAGTTCCGGATGCTATCGATTTACCACCAACCACAACTGAAATATTAAAGATTTTATTATGATCGGGTCCGATTTCATTTACTACTTCATATTTTGGAGCGGCGAGTCCTTTGGACTGTACAATTTCCTGAAGCAGACTTTTTGCGTCTTTTAAGGGTTCGCTTAGTTTATCGTCAATTTTTGAAAGAATAAATTCTTTAATAAAGTCTTCTGCTTTTTCTGCCCCGCTTCCGAGATAAATCGCACCGATAATTGCTTCAACTGTATCAGCCAAAATTGACTGATTAATTCGTCCTCCGGTATCTTCCTCGCCTTTTGAAAGAAATATTTTGTCCCCGATTTCAAGATCTTTGGCAACACTTGCCAAATTAACCGTATTAACCAGGTTTGCACGAAGGGCAGTTAAATACCCTTCTTCTTTGTCGGGAAGTAAATTATAAAGTTCCTTTGAAACAATAAATTCAAGGACAGCATCTCCTAGAAATTCCAGACGTTCGTTATTTCCTCTTTGGTTAGGATGCTCATTAACCCAAGAGCGGTGTGTTAGAGCCTGTTCAAGTAAATTATTATCGGTAAAATATTTTGTTAAATTTTCGCTATTCATTCTCTTCGATTTCAAGTGTTTCAATAAGGTCATCAACTGATTCAACTTTGGTTAAATCTGTCTTTGTCGTATCAAAGCCCAACTCTCCAAGTTTGTGTAAAAAATCAGATAAATCCGATGGTTGCATATGAAGCTCTTCATATAAACCATCATCGTTACCTATATCTTCAACATCAAGACCTAAAAACTCGGCTAAAGTTTGTTTAAAAAGTAAAAGTTTATTTATGTTTTCAAATTTGCTCATTACTACCCTTTCCTTTCAAAACACTTCCCAATACACCATTCACGAAAGAAGATGTATTTTCACTGCCAAAAAGTTTTCCCAGCTCAACCGCCTCGTCAATAATTACCTTTGCCGGTGCGTCTCCATATTCTAATTCATAAACACCGAGGCGTAAAATAGCCAGATCAATTCGATTTAATTTATCTATCGGCCACTCTGGCGCCGAATCAGAAATAGTATTATCAATAATATCCTTTTTCTCAAGAACTTTTTTAGTTAATTCAGAAATTCCAGTTTGGCTTGTGTAAGTATCAGCAAATAGCTCCTTAACAGAATTTATTCGGGAAATGTGTCTTGGATCGGTTGCTGTTTTCATAGTGTAAGTATATTAGCCTTCGTTGCCTTGTTACAAGTATAAAAATATCTTATTTTGTGGCGACAAAATGAGCGTGGATTTAAAAGAAATTAAGCCTTGTAAAAACCGCAATGAGGACATGCATGGTGGGATTCACGAAGCTTTCCGCACGACGGGCATTTTGATAAGCCCACAATTACTCTTTTGCTGCTGGGTGAATTTCTTCGTTTATTGCTTCTGCTCCTTGTATGTTTTTTCTTTGGTACCGGTGCCATATTGGAGTATTTTAATGGTTAGATTGTTTTATTGCAAGGTTGTAACGGTAAATATAGTTTGCAAAGAAAATTATTTGGTCGGGAAACACTCAATTGATACTAGCTTCATTGTGCTAAGACTTTCGTGTCTAAGAAGACATTGGGGATAAGTTTCAGTATATTTGGAAACTTCACTTTCAAGAATATTACCGATCAGTCTCCTACTTGTTATCTTAATTGCTGGAACGCTGTTTTCGTCGGGAGGACAGTCAAAAAATGTATCAGTTATATGAACCCACCCGTAGGGAAATCTTTTACTTGTGTACTCTTCTTCAGTTGTTACTACTTTACAAGGACTCTCGTTAAAGAATACGGGTATTTCTCTTTCCGTTCCCGCTCCTTTACATGCTGCTAAAATCAAAGGCACTGTTGCACTTGCGCGAAAAACATGTTTAAAAAGTGTCATATGAACAATTATCTGCAAGTCACTTGATCTAATTCAACCTCAAATTCACAATTTGGATGTTTAGATAAATAATCTTTGACACTTCTTCGCGAGATTATTCCCTTACGTACTTCATAACAGTTTTCAAAATAACCCAGATTCGGATTTTCTTCCGAATAAGGTGTATTGAAACAACCTTCCAAATTATACACAGGTACCGTATTTATTTCATTACACCCAGCCAATAATAGGGTTGTTGTTAAGGCTAATCTGTTTAATCCGTTAATTGATCTGAGTCTATTTTTCATTTCGTAGATTGTAATATTAATTAAGTCATAAGTCAATATTATGGGGTTTTATTCAAAACAATTTATTTAGTTGAGTGGAGAATCACTACCAAAATAATAATCTAGAACCTGGATATATAGCTCCGGACTCAATTGTATTTTTTCGGCAACCTGTTTTGCCTTTTTGATTAACTCAATATCACTCCATCTTGCGACTTTCAGATTTGAAAACCCGCTTTGCATTGTCCCGAAAACTTCTCCCGGTCCCCTCATTTTCAAATCCATCTCCGCCAAAGTAAAACCTGAATGATTTTCTTTTAAAACTTTTAATCTGGAAACTGTTTTATCTGACCTTGACTGCGTAAAAAGAAGGCAATATGACTTCGTGTTTCCTCTACCAACCCGGCCACGAAGCTGGTGAAGTTGGGCCAGGCCGAATCTTTCGGCTGCTTCAATCACGATAATTCCGGCATTGGCAACATCAATTCCGACTTCTACAACGGCAGTCGAAACTAAAATATCAATTTTCCCTTCCTTAAAATCATTAATAGCGGATTCTTTTTCTATTGGCTTTAATTTACCGTGCAAGAGTCCGATACGAAATTGGGGAAATATTTTTTTGATATTTTGGTATTCAAGTTTCGCGGACTTAACCTCTTTAAGTAAATCACTTTCTGACTCCCAGATTATGTAAACCTGAGTTTTTTCTTTTTCGATTTTATCTTTAATCCAATCGTAACCCCCGCTGCGTTTTTCCGGAGGCACGATCCACGTAGTTACCGGAATTCTTCCCTTTGGCATTTCTGTTAGCACTGAAAGATCAAGATCGCCATAGAGGCTCATGGCAATTGTTCGAGGGATCGGAGTTGCGGTCATAGTCAGGATATGGGGAATTGCATTTCTTTTTCCGCTGGATTTAATAAGATGAGTTCTCTGTTCTACTCCAAATCTGTGCTGTTCGTCTATCACAACGAGCGCGACATCGCTAAAATTTATCTTGGTATGCAAAAGTGCGTGTGTACCAACAAAAATATCCGACTTTCCGATTGCAACCTTTTTTTCATGACCGGTTAGAAGCGAAATCCGAACATTCAAATTTTTAAATATTTCGTTTAAAGTTTTGTAATGTTGTGAAGCCAATATTTGGGTTGGTGCCATAATCACACTTTGAAAACCATTTACGAATGCACTAAACATTGCATATGCGGCAACAACTGTTTTACCTGAGCCGACATCCCCCGTA
>LBVN01000011.1 GCA_000993115.1 Candidatus Woesebacteria bacterium GW2011_GWB1_38_8b | reverse complement strand
ACCTTGAGAGGTATCACTACCATAGGCCACATATAGGCCTGGGCATGAAACCTCCGTTAGAGAGGGTCTAGTGTCGGATATTTACGGAAACATACCGGCTTTACCCCTTGCTTCAGACACCCAAAAAGCGTAATATTATTTGAGGCTAAACGAGCTCGCCTGGCTCAGTTTATTTTTTAATAGTCAGGCGTTTTTTTTGCTCTGAGTCGCAATTACTTTTTTATGACACACATTGGAAAACTTCAGGCCGCAAGGATAGTCGATGAAATGCAGAAAAGCTATCTGGACTATGCAATGAGCGTTATAGTTTCCCGCGCGCTTCCAGACGTTCGTGATGGCCTTAAGCCGGTTCATCGAAGAATTCTTTTCGCCATGCACGAAATGGGATTGGGTCCGACTTCAGCATTCACCAAATCGGCCAAAGTCGTCGGAGAAGTTTTAGGTAAATATCATCCCCACGGCGATATGGCAGTTTATGATTCAATCGTTCGAATGGCACAGGAATTTTCCCTCCGATACCCCTTAATTAAGGGTCAGGGAAACTTCGGAAGCGTTGACGGCGATTCCGCAGCTGCCATGCGTTATACGGAAGTAAAACTCGCCGCAATTTCGCGATATATGCTTACCGATATTGAGAAAAACACTAACGATTTTATCGATAATTTTGACGCAACTCTTAAGGAACCTGTTTTTATGCCGGCACTTCTGCCAAATCTACTTTTGATGGGCTCGGAAGGAATCGCGGTCGGTATGGCTACAAAAATTCCACCGCACAATTTGCGCGAAGTAGTTGATGCCGTAATTGCAGCTGTCAAAAAGGGGAGAGTAGTCACAACCAGTAGTGCTGCGCAAACCGAAGAAACCGAATTTGTTTTGAAAAAAATAAATTTGGTCGCATCGGGCGAGAAAAAATCTATGGAGGAAAAAGACGTCGACCCTAGGACAATCGGGTTTGAAACAGATATAACGATTGAAGAGCTTTGTGATATTATTCCCGGACCTGATTTTCCGACTGCAGGTGCAATTTACGACTCGGCTTCTCTTAAGGAGGTATATGCGACAGGTAGGGGAAGAATTGTGGTTCGTGGTGTTGCTGAAATAAAGGAAGGTTCAAAAGGAAAAACTCAAATTATAATTTCCGAAATTCCCTACCAGGTGAATAAAGCTGAGCTTGTAATAAAAATTGCCGAGCTTGTTAAAGACAAAAAACTTGTTGGGATTGCCGATCTTCGCGATGAATCCGACAAAGACGGAATGAGAGTCGCAATCGATCTTAAAAGAGACGCGAAACCAAAATCCCTTTTGAATAACCTTTATAAACATACTCGCTTACAAACAACTTTTCCCGCCAACTTTGTAGCCCTTGTTGACGGCACTCCTCATACGCTAAATCTAAAGCAGATAATCACGGAGTTCGTCAAACACCGTCAAAAAGTAATAATAAGGCGGACCATATTCGAGCTAACGGAGGCCAAAAAAAGAGCACATATTTTGGAAGGATTAAAGATCGCGCTTGATAACCTTGATGCTGTAATTAAGACCATCCGTGAGAGCAGAACTCAGGAAGACGCCAAGAAAAATTTGATTTCCAGATTTGGTTTGTCGGAAATCCAAGCTACGGCAATTTTGGATATGCAGCTTCGCCGTCTTGCCGCGCTTGAGCGGGAAAAAATTGAAAAGGAATATGAAGAAATCAAAAAGTTAATTGACAAATTGACCTTTATCCTAAAAAACCCCGGAGAAGTTTTAAAAATTATTACCGAGGAACAGGTTGAGCTTCGCGAAAAACACGGTGACGATCGTCTCACAAAAATGTACAAGCAAAAAATCGGTGAATTTTCGGAAGCGGATCTTATTCCGAAAGAAGAAACTTTAATTACAGTTACCAGAACCGGCTATGTTAAAAGACTCTCTCCGACGACTTACAAAGCACAGCGTCGCGGTGGTAAAGGGGTTATGGGTATGACAACAAAAGAAGAGGATGAAATTGTTCACCTTGTTTCGGCCACTACTCACGATACAATTCTTTTCTTTACCAATAAAGGCAGGGTCTTCGGAACAAAAGCTTGGGACATTGGCGAAACCTCAAGGCAAGCCAAGGGTCAGGCAATTATTAATTTAATAAATATTGACCAGGGAGAAGAAATAATGTCGATCGTACCGCAAAGTATAAAGGGTACTCACTTTATCATGGCTACATCCAAAGGAATTGTTAAAAAAACTAAAGTCGATGAGTTTATAAATCTCCGCACTTCAGGACTTATCGCGATCCGGTTGGATAATGACGATACTCTTGTAAAAGTTCAGGAAACTTCGGGAAACGATCATATTATTTTACTAACCAAAAAGGGTAAGGCAATCAGGTTTCCTGAAGGAAACGTCCGCCCAATGGGACGTGCCACAAGCGGGATGAAGGGAATAAGGATTGATTCTGGAGATCTTGTAATCGGAATGGACGTATTTTCCGCCGAAGAGCCAAAAAGCGATGATAAAAGACGGAAAATTTTCAGAGATATTCTGACACTTTCGCAAAACGGGTTAGGAAAAAGAACTCCGGTTCATCTTTTCCCGGTTCAAAAGCGGGCGGGGAAAGGTGTTAAGGCAGCTGTTGTAAATCCAAAAACAGGTGACTTGGCTGCAGCATATTTGGTTAATCAGGAAATGGATCAGGTAATTGTTACAAGTAAGCATGGCCAAATTATAAAGCTTCCTATGAAAAACATCCCCCAAATGGGACGCTCCACTCAAGGGGTTATAATTATGCGCTTCACTGATAAAGCAGATAAGGTCGCTGCTGCCGCATGTATGTTTAAAAATGGGGACGAAGTCGAGGAAGCAGAAGAAGCAGCAAAATAATAAGTTTTAAAAATTTATTACTTCAGGAAATTTATAAACTCATCGTAGTACGGATATTCGTGAGTATTAGCTTCTTTCTCAACTACTTTAATGTTTTTATCGATTAATTTTACATAAACCGAAATTGCTTTGTAAGGCATGAATGGGTCTTTGGAATTTTGGAATATAAGTAATTTTTTTCCACCAATCTTTTTTATTCCACCCATGTATGTAACCGGATCTATTGGAATTCCACACAAAATAACTTTATTGATCTGTTTCCCAACTTTAGAAAATATTTTCATTAACACTTTTGTTCCGATCGATTTCGCAATGAAATTAACTTTTTCGTCACCAATTATTTTGCAAATGTTTTTAACTTCGTCTGGTAAATTCATTCTCCCACCTTGCCAATGTTTCCATTCGTAAACTTCCGCTTCAAACCCCGCAGATTCTAATTTAGACTTAACGTCATACGCCCAATCTTTATTATGAAGTGAATACCCAGGCAGAATAATTGTACGCATAGATTATTATACAATTTTTAAGTGGTGTATAATCCAAAGTGAAATGCGCTCCAATCAAACAACACGATATTTCAAATCCCTTATAAAGCACAATTTTGACCTTAGCGGAAAAGAAAGTGAAGTATTAATTAAACGTCTGCGAAGAACTACATTAGAAGAAATCGGTAAGAAGTTTGGAATTACCGAATCGAGAGTTCGTCAAATCGAAAGGACAGCGCTTTCAAAAATAAAAAGTAAAACTCACCAGCTGGCGCTTTTCAAGATTCGCCAGAAGTAATCAGTTTCTTTTGTCATGAAACTGGTCGTGGATTTCTTTCAAGTGACGGTGAGTAACGTGTGTATAAATTTGGGTCGTCTGAATATTTTTATGTCCCAGCATTTCCTGAACACTTCGGATGTCTGCACCTGCAATTAATAAATCGGTTGCAAAACTATGTCGCATTACATGCGGAGTTACATCAACCGGAAGGTTTATCTTTCGCGCATATTTTTTGATCATTCTCTGCACAGAACGCACTGAAAGCCGCATTTTTTCGCCACCTGCTTCGTATGAGTCAATTTTTTCTTCACCGTCTTTCCCGGTTCTGTGTCTTACAAACATAGGTCTGAACTCGTCTTTGCGATCTTTAACATATTTTCCAAGCCACTCTGCGGCACGGTGAGACAAAAAGACAACCCTCCCGCGCCCTCCTTTTCCAACAATTCCGAACTCGCGTCTATCCAAATCTACCTTATCCCGATCTAGTTTTACCAACTCAGAAACACGAAGCCCTGCAGAAAAAAGTACCTCCAAAATCGCTTTATCGCGCTTACCGTTTATTTTTGAAAGACTTGGTGCATTAAGAAGTCTGTCAACCTGCTCACCATTTAAAAATTTTACCTGTCTTTCTTCAATTTTTGGCAAATCTATTTTATCGGGAGACATAACGTTGTAGTCGTTTTTTATAAGCCAGCGAAGAAGAGATCTAATTGCAATTACATGATAGCTTTGAGTTTTTTTTGATAACAATTTTCCTTTCTGGTCAGTTTGCTTGGATAAATAAACCCTAAATTGTCTTACCAATTCCGGAGTAATATCTTCTGGTGTTACGTCCATGTTCTGTCCTATAATCCAGTGTGAAAAGCGGGTTAAATAATGTCTATAGTTTCTTATTGTTAAAGAAGAGGAGCCTTTTTCAATATTTAAATAATCAAGATAATCTTCAATTTTTTTATCTAATACACTTTGCCGGTTGGGTAGGGCAGCAGGCATAAATTAGTGACTGGCGTTTAGTAGGTAGTGATTAATTTGTTAGTACTCCAAAGATCTTTTTCACCAAACCACCGTAACAATTTCAGTTTACACCGAGTAAAACGAGGTGTCAACATTGTGCGACACTAACCTTCTACTTTTTAAACCATCTTTTGTATGTAGATGAAGCTTCTTCAATTGATAAATTTTGAACTGTTACCGAGTCTAATGCATTTAAGGATAATGCGAGCTCCGAAATATCAAATTCAAGAGAGTCTATATGTTCAGTATCTTCTGTCAAACTTGTCCAAGGTTCAAACTCAAAAAATCTCCAATTTTTCCTAATATTTATCATCCTGCATGAAGATGAACCTTTTAATTGATCTTTAGCAACTAATAACTGCCTCTTAGAAATAAAACCTGCAGGACTTAATCGGCTGATGAATGAGGTGTCCACACCATATCCCGAATCCTTACAATAAATAACAACTCCAACATCATGCTTTTCGGGTTGGTCTTTTTCTGACATAAACCAATGACCAGTTTGACAACCTTCAACTTCTACACGAGTAACATCCAAATTTCTTTCTGCCCAGTACCATAGATTTTCAAATATCCAAGGTGTAGTTTTTGAAAACTCTTTCCAATAAGAAAGTTGCTCGTATTCCATATTTTTTACCAATTATATACTTACATCGTAAAATGCGTTTCACCAAATCAATTCTAAGGTGGGTTTGGATAAAAAGACGGCTAGTTTAGTCGTCTAACATATTCATATATTATCCCGTATATTCGGTATTTCCTTTATATATTCCGCAGGTATAGACATATTTTAAAAAAGTGCGGGGGAGTCATAGATCCTTCGGGTTTTATAAGGAATTAACAACTATATAGACATCCGGGAAAAGAGGAGAAAGATTATATATAAAATAACACTTAAGTTATAAGAGAATTAAATCTTAAGAAAAAAGTAATAAAGAGCCCTCCTCCCTGGCTCATATTAAATAACGTCGCAAAAGTTATATTGTGCGACATATTAGATTTTAGCTTCCCTTATAGAAGTCATCTATTATCAAGAGAGAGGTAGGATCTTTATATTGTAAACAACACAGAAGTGTTTAAATAATGTTTTGTTATACTCTTTCGGATAGTTAACATATATTTTATCTATTAGCACTTATCCACAAAGAGAGCTTACCCTTTTAAGAAATCTATGCAACTATATTATTCAGCCTCCTGTAGGGTTAAGACTACTCTTGTAAGTGGGTTACCGAGCCTGTTTAACATAACAAACTATATCATCTGAAGCTGATAAGGACGTTATCATACTTCGGGTATTTTACGTTGACATATTTTCATGTACCGCTCGTGAAAACACCTATAATATAATGTGAAAAACTAGACCTATAATAAATATAGGATAAAATAT
Source organism: Candidatus Woesebacteria bacterium GW2011_GWB1_38_8b (assembly GCA_000993115.1). GTDB lineage: Bacteria > Patescibacteriota > Microgenomatia > UBA8517 > UBA8517 > GWC1-37-12b. Next base: position 36,250 of record LBVN01000011.1, on the reverse strand, counting down.
TGTTTTTGGTATACCCCTCCCCTCCCTCAGTAATAGATGTCTTTTATTAAAGACCACTCCAACTTGTTAAAAAATACATTCCAATAAAAACGATAACTGCAACTAGAATATAATCTCTAACTGTTCCTTTAAAGAGCCTACCTTCGAGATTGGACTGACCTAAACCAAGCATCACATACGCAGTTAATGTCAAAAATAAGGATCCGACTGCGATAGTTACAGGCCAAAAAAACAAGCTTACGGCAATCTCTGTCGTAATTAAGCTTGAAATAAAAGATGTACTTATTATTTCTTGAGTAAAATTCTTATCTAATGTAACCGACCAAAACCCTTGTAAATAAATCGGAAAAGACAAAAGAGCAATAATCGGAGCAGAGAAATATATCGGTAGACGTACTGACAGAATATTATCGAAAAGTAAAAATAGAGTAAAAAGTGTTAACACAAATCCTACTCCCCTTGCGGCCCGAAGAAGTGCAATTGTACGAATCGCAGAAACTGTATATATATTCATTGTTAAATTAAGCGCGTATATTCCAATACCATAAAGAATAATTACCGGAAACTTGGCAAAAATACTTGACGGAAGCAAAAACCAAAAAAACCCAATGGCGACAGTATAGAAAAAAGGTAAAATCAAAGTCAGAAGTGTCAAATCCCGTGATAAGCCTTCCCAAAGGCTCAATATAAAAAATATCAATGTAAATATACCAAGTATACCTATACTTATAAACCTAAAAGCTTCAGGTAGTGCTTGTATACCCAAAAAACCAATGGAAAGAAGTACAGATGCTATTACAAATCTTTTACGCTTTGAAAATATTTGCATGAAATAAACTGTTAAGACAACTCTGCGACCAACTCCTGAGGAATATCTAAGTTTACGAACACTTTTTGTACATCTTCATGCTCCTCTAATTTTTCTAACCAATTCAAAACTTTATTGGCATCTTCTTTAGTGCTGACTGTCTGCATATTTTTAGGTTTCATAATCAGTTTTGCAGAAGTCACTTTTATGCCCATACTCTCAAGCTTTTCTTTAACGGCCGCTGTTTGAGTCGGAGTCACATACACTTCAAATCCGTCGTCAACTTCTTCCACATCTTCAGCCCCCGCATCAATTAAAGTTAACATTGTTTTTTCCGGATTCTCGCCTTTTTGGGTTAAAATAATACCTTTTTGATCAAAATTGTAAGAAACTGCTCCCGGTCCCGCCAGACTTCCCCCACCCTTTTCGAAAAAATTCTTCATTTCCTGAGCGGTTCTGTTTCTGTTATCCGTTGCAACTTCTACAATTACAGATACCCCAACAGGACCAAATCCTTCATAAGTTACCTCTTCGATGTTTGCCGAGTCCCCTGCTGCGCGACTGATTGCCCGTTCAATATTTTCTTTCGGCATATTTTCTCCCCGTGCTGCTTCAATCGTCATCCTCAGCTTGTAATTACTATTGGGATCAGGACTTCCACCGGTTTTAACAGCGATTTGAATTGCCCGGGCGTATTTTGAGAATACTTTTCCTTTTACCGCATCGTTTGCTGACTTTTGACGTTTAATTGTTGCGTAATGAGAATGTCCGCTCATAGTAGTAATTTCAACAAACGATTATAGCATGAACCTGTATTTTAATCGTACACCCAAAATATATATTGACAATATAATTTGCAACTTTATACTCGTATGAAGTTGATATATTTTTCCTATATTATTATAAGTTATGAATAACAGCCTTGCCCAACAAGCGATCCAGAAAGCCCTAAGCGGCAATTGGGACGAAGCACTCGAGTTAAACAAAGAGATCCTTGATAGCGATCCGAACAATACTGACGCCTTAAACAGAACAGCACGGGCATATGCCGAGCTGGGAAAGATTGAGTTGGCCAAAAAGACAGCAAAAAAAGTGCTTGTTATAGACCCTTTCAACACCATCGCTCTAAAAGCTTTTGACAAGTGGAAGTCAATGAAAAACGGTGAAGCTTACAAATCCGAACCTGTTAAACCTCAGCTTTTCTTAGAAGAGCCAGGAAAAACAAAGGTCGTTGGACTAATCAATCTTGGGGATAAGGGTTTAATAGCCAAGCTGGATGCAGGTGACGATGTAAAACTAAACGCACACGGTCATAAAATCTCAATTTGTACGAAAGACTCAAAATATCTCGGTAGACTTCCGGATGATATATCGGCAAGGATGAAAACACTTATTTCAAGAGGCTACGAATACGGAGTGTGGGTTAAGTCAGTCGATAAAGCCGAAGTTAAAGTTTTTATTAGAGAACTAAAAAGATCTTCAAGTTCTTCCGATGTACCATCGTTCAGTACCGAAAAAATTGATTATATTTCTTTTACTCCCCCCGAACTGGTTCACAAAAAAGAAAGTGAAAGTGATGGCGAGGGTGTTTCTGACGAAGATTCTAACCCCTCAGAAGAATAATTTAAATTTTTTAAAATTCTTTCTCTAAACCACTACCTATATAAATCACAGCATCAAAAACGCCTTCTTTTTTATCCATCAATTTGCAGTTAAAGATATTTGTTAACTTTGTCGACAGATACAAATCCTTCGTGTAAATAATACAGCCTTCGATTTCTAAATCAGAATTGTATGTCGAGTAAGCCGGTTTAGCTCCCAGAATTTCAATTATCTTGCCTACTTTTTCCGACAAATAAGAATTCTCAGGACCTCTTTTGATCATTATTTTGTAATTATTTTCAAAAAAATACTTTTCGGAAAAATAGGATCGTATTCTTTCCGTTATTTCACCATTTATCTGATAATTTTGTTTACCGTCCTCCCCAATCCCCTCTTTCAAAAAGGAGAAGTCTTTAAAATTTTGACGGACGTCGGATTTGGGATTTTTAAGTAAAAATATAATTATTTTTAATCTATCCCTAAGATTCAGGTTTGTATTGTTTCCGATTAAAACAAATTTAATTTTATCGAAATAGTTTGCACTTATTGGATTCGTGTCGGGTCCAATCCAACCATCAACCGGCAACAAGAAATTTTTTTCAATTGTGTTTCGCAGTAACAAACCTTCTTTATTTTCATCAACTGATAGATCCCAGAGTTTTCCTATCTTTCTTATTCCGAGATTCCCGACCACCTCGACTTCAGTGCCTTCCGGTATAACAAACTCTACGACTTCTGAATTTGAAGGGTCAAAAATCAGTAGATCCACACTGTCCGTAGTTTTCGCCCGGACTAATACAAGCTTGCTTTTTTTCTCCCAAACTGACCCTGAAAATAAAGAAATCCAAATAAATAATAAGATCGATACAAAAATAATCCAAAAAATCGATATCCGAATTATATTTTTTTTACCTGACTTCTTTTTTATTTTTCTTTTTTTACGGATAAGCATTGTTTTTAAGTTCTAGTATAAAATCTACTAAATAGACTGTTTTGAGACTATTACCCTCTCGTAATAAAACTTTCCCGATTTTATTAAGTTTTGTTTATTAAACTGATTCCCACGCAGCAAATTTCTAATATATTCCCCCGCCAGCATTTCGGGTAGAAGCACAAAAGTGGCACCCTTTTGGTAAAGATTCATAGCATCGCTTTTTGAGGTCGCTGTAAATATAGTTGCAGGTTTATCTTCCAGTTTCCTAATGTACTCCAAAATATACATATCATCTTCCAAATTCGAAATAGTTGAAATTATCATCTTTGAATTTTCGGCATTTGCTGCTTCCAATATTTCAGGGTCTGAGACGTCACCTAGTACAACCGCAACTCCGTCTGCAGACATTTTTGCATATACCTTAGGGTCGAAATCAACTATAACAAATTCAACGCTTTTCTTAATTAAAAACCGGGCAATAGCCGACCCTGTTCTATGACAACCAATTAAAATAATATGCTTTGAAAGAAGCGACTTCTTCAAAAGTGCCCGCTCCTTTACATTTTTTCTCTCAAAAATATTCAAAAACGAAGAGATTGCCTTAAATAATTTTTCTGCGTGCATAATAGCGTAAGTTGAAGTAGTCATGGTAATAATTCCAACTAATAAAACAAGCGACACAACAGTATCGCTAAGCTTCCCCATTCCCTGAGCAATTGCAACTAAAATGAGCGAGAATTCTGAAATTTGTGCAATCGAAATTCCGGTTAAAAACGAAGTCCGTTTTTTATAGCCAAGTATACCCATTAGACTCATGATGATTATCGGACTGCCAATCAGAACAAAGACAGATAGGATGAGTGCAGGAAAGGCTATTTCACCCAATACTCCCCTATCAAAAGCAAATACCATCCCTAAATTCAAAAAAAACAATATCAAAAAGAAGTCTTTTAATGGCCTGGCACGGGAGCCAATCTGCATATTTTCGGGAAGGTTTGAAAGTGCAAGCCCGGCCAAAAACCCCCCAACTTCAAGCGACAACCCTAATGGATATGCAACCAAAGCCGAAAAACCCAGCGCCCAGGAAATGCTTATAACAAATAAAAGCTCGGATGAGTTTTGTGCAACTTTTTCGAATAAAAATGGGATTATTTTTTTTGAAAGATAAAAAACAACAAAAATTAAAATTACAAACTTTAACGGGAGAAGAAAATACTGTAGTGTTGTCATTTTGCCGGCTTGCGAGGTCAAAAAGATAAGTGCCGCAATCGCAAAAAAATCCTGTATCAGCATTATTCCAACTGCCATTCGTCCGTACAAACTTGATAAGTCTTTTTTTTCGGAAAGAAGTTTAACCAAAACTATAGTTGAGGAAAACGTTAGTGCAATTGCGATAAAAAAAGAAGATGAAAGTGAAAAGCCTAATACCAAACAAAACAATATACCGATAAATGATGTTATAAATATCTGCCCTACTCCAACATACAATGCGTGTTTCCCAATCGCCGAAAACTCAGATAATTTGACCTCTAGGCCAAGAAGAAAAAGAAGAAGCGCAACTCCAATCTGACTAAAGCTTTTCAGTGTTGCCGGCTCTTTAATTATTCCTGTCAGATTTAAAAAAATCCCCGCAAATAGATATCCGACTATAAGTGGTTGCTTAAAATATCTGGCGATTAAGGCAAAAGCGCTTGCTACAACGAAAAGAATTGATATTTGTGAAAAATCCATTGGTGTATTAATTTAAGCGTAAATCACACTAGAAGTAAAGAAAATCTTTCACCCTATGAAGTGGTTTCAAAACACTTCATATAACCTTGTCGGACGACATCAAAACAGGTCTGAAAGGCAAGTTTTGAAACAGGTTCTATGTTTCCGCTTTGCAACCCGCTGTCGTAAGTAATATTTTCCATTCTTTTTTTCTTAGTGGTTGTTCTGAACTTATTGCAGCTGAATTCAAATTTCCACCATTTCCATATTGGAATCCACCACAGTAGGGGCCGGGGTTTGATTGGTGATACGCACAAGAATCACACATCATGTTTGCATCTGTATGTGTCAAGCCAGTTGGTGGTTTGATTTGAAGAACATTAACAATTTCATCTTCCCAATCAGTAGTATATGCTGGATGTGCTTTGGCTCGTTCGGACATAACAGTGGATCTCCTTTTTTCATTTCTAAACTTTTTTCAAATCATTCAAAACCGACATCAAATCGTTAGGCAATTTACTTTCAAACTCCACTCTTTCACCATTGGGTTTATTAAACGCAATATTTCCTGCGTGTAAAAAAAGTCTGGGACACCATTTTTTGTCGTTTCTTGCAGTCTTTCTCCCTGCATAAAAATTATCGGATACGATTGGATGTCCTATGTGTTTTGCGTGAATCCTAAGCTGATGAGTTCGACCGGTTTTTGGGAAAAATCTAACTAATGAAAATAAATCCTTATCTTTTTGATAATAATCCTGGACTTCATATCCGCTCTGTGCGGTTCTTCCACCCGATAAAACTCCGAATCTCTCACGGTTCCACGGAAGTCTTCCAACCGGAGCATCAATATTTCCGCTATTTGGTTCAACTTTTCCATGCAAAAGTGCAGTATAGCTTTTTTCAACTTTCCTATCCTTAAATTGTGCCTGAAGAAACTTCATAAATTCTTCGTTTTTAGCAACCAATAAAATTCCGCTCGTGTCTTTATCAAGTCTGTGTACAATTCCGCTTCGAAGTTCATTGTTTTTTGAGATTTCATATTGAAGATTTTCCTTCAGCCATTTTTGTAAAACCGGAACATTGCGTGTAGTATCAGCCTCGTTTGTAATCCAACCGGCAGGTTTTTCAATTACCAATAAATCACTGTCCTGAAAAATAATTGTAGGTTCCATATTTTTTAAGTTTACCACCAAAAAACTCGCAAATTCCGCGAGTTAAATTTTCTACAACGACAAATCGAATAAACACCTGTTACTTTTCCCTCTTTTTCTGACACTTAGCACAAAGCGTTGCCTCCGGGTAAATTATAAGTCTGTCTGTATCAATCATTTCACCGCAATCCTCACAAATACCGTATTTTCCAATTTTTATTCTGGTTAAGTAATTTTTCTATCAAGCTCTTCTTTTATCGCAGCCGATCTTGCATGTCCAAATTGTTCTTCCGCATCCGCGTCAGGGGAAGCATTATCCATTAGCCGGGACGAATCTTCAAACGGATCCTCTTTTTCAATTTGTTTTTTTCGTTTCTCAAGCTGCGCAAGTTTATCTTGTAAGAAATCACCAATAGGAACAACCAATTTCGAAGGGAATGCCACAATCCCCTTGCCGACTCCCATCATCGAGCCAAAAAAATTATTTTTTTTCTTAGTTTTTTTCATGAAACTTTTTTTGAAAGTCTGGTAAGTGCAAAAGCAAAAATCAAACCAAGTAACATTGATATGATAGCATTAATTTTCCCCGAAAAAAACACCATATCGGGAATCAAAATCGCCAAAGCAGAATTCATGAAAAAATAAACGCTTAACACAAAAAGTCCTGAAAACCCAATCTTCCCGGATTTATACCACTGCAGCTTCTTGTAATTTTTCTCGAGTAAAAAATAAATAACTAAAAAAAAGACCGACAAAAACACACCTATCAATCCAAAATAATTATTCCTAAGGATAACAAGCATTAGATAATAGTAAATATTTGAAACATAAAGTAAGGGTGCCAAAGCATTCACGAGTTCATTCAGCCTCATTCTGCCCCTGTTTGAAAGATATAAAACAACCACAACGGGTGCCGCAACAATGAACCACTCCGAATAAGAAAATTTGAAAAAATGAAACAACAGAAATCCGGCAACCAAAGAAAAATATATTCCAAATCCCAAACTAAAAATCTGACTTGCGATATAATCGTCCCGTAATTTTTTCCATAATATAAAAAGTGAAGTCAAAAAAAACGGAACTGAAATAAGTGTATTTATTAATAATCTCACATCAAGATAATACTAAAGAAAAAGTACTTTGTGAACCCAATGAAAAGTCTTTTTATCTCTCCCACTCGCATTCGGGAGTCATTTTTTGTTTGAAAAAATTCCCCATTGGAATCCCCATATCAACACTGAGAAAAAAAAGTACGGCCATATTACAAAAAATTCTATGTACATAATTATCGCAGATTCGGCTCTATCCCTAATTATTGGGACGGCAATAGCCTCAAGACAAATCCCCGATTACCGGGGATTTTTAGTTGTAATGGCTGCGTGTTTTATGGGAGTATTACCTGATTTAATTGAAGCTCCTTATTATATGCTTAATATTACAAGCGATTTTATTACAAAGTATTGGATTCCGTTCAAAAAATCTTTGCAGGTGGATACCACCCCCGTAATCGGAATTGTTACTCAGATTGTGGTTGTAGCAGTCGCGCTTCTGTGGATTGTAAGCTAATTCTTTATTTTGCCCTCTCAACGTATTCCCCTGTTCTCGTATCTACCACAATTTTTTCACCTGTATTTATAAAAAGAGGAACTTTTGTAGTTATACCGTTTTCAAGTTTTGCAGTTTTATAAATATTACTGGCTGAATTTCCTTTAACCCCCGGTGGTGTATCTGTAATTTCCAAAATTATTTTTGGCTGGATTTCAATCCCTAATGCTTTTTCTTCCCAAAACAAAACGGAAACCGTTTGCCCTTCTTTAATATATTTGATATCATCCTCAATAGTTTTGAGGGGTACTTCGACCTGATCATAACTTCTCGGATCCATAAACATAACGTTTGAACCGTCACTGTACAAATATTGAAGCTGACGCTTTTGGGTTGAAATATCCTCGACCTTGACATTGCTGCTGTAAGTTTTTTCTTCAACTCCACCGCTTTCAAGGTTTCTAACAGTTACTCGCACTGTAGCCCCACCTCTACCCTGTTTGACCAATAAATATTTAATAACCCGGTAAGGCTTATCGTTTGCCAAAAATGTCACTCCTGCACGCAGGCTGGTTGATGCAATCATAATTTTTAAATTTTTGAGACTTCTGTATTATACTGCCGTAAAGGAGAATTCTCCAGGTGAAGAGTATCAAACCAGCCTCTTTCCGTTCTTTTGTACTAGCTTTCCATCAAAGTACAATTCACCATTTTTCCGAAGGTCTTTTATCATGTCCCAATGAAGCGCAGATTCATTTTTGCTTTTTGTTTCTTTGTATCCTGAACCCAAGGCTAAATGAATAGATCCTCCGATTTTTTCATCGAACAAAATATCTTTAGTAAATATTTTTATAGAATAATTGTTTCCGATTCCGAACTCCCCTATCGTCCGCCCACCCGAATCTACATCCAGAATTTTGTTTAAATCATTTTCGCCTTTGTCTGCAGTAGCTTTTACAACTTTTCCTTTTTTGAATTCAAGCTGTACATTATGAAATTCTTTACCCATATAAATTGCAGGAAACGAGTATGTAATAAATCCTTCTGTTGAATCCTCAACTACAGATGTAAAAACTTCCCCATCTGGCATATTAAATTCTCCCGCACAGTTCACAGCCACTCTACCCGCAATACTAAAACTTAAATCTGTATCTTTATCAACTACTTTCACTTTTTTTGTTTTATCCACAAGTTTTCGCAGTTTTTCCTGACTTTTAAATGTTCTTTTCCAGTCAACATCATTGACTGCAGAAAATACATGAGTCTCGTATTCAGAAAGACTCATTCCTGCTTCCTGAGCTCCCGCTTCTGTCGGAAAATTCGCAATTACCCAACGGGTTTTGAGGACCCGCTTTTCAATCAGTGGGTGAACAGTTTTAGATCGCAGCGATATAATTTTCGGATCAAGATTTGAAAAACCTCTCGTATTTGACTGGGCATAAATTCTATACCAGCAATCGACATTGGCAACAATATAGTCTGCAATTTTGGGGTAATCTTTAATTTGTCCTGCCGAAGCATTTTTTAAATAAATTTCCCCAAATTCATTGTAACTGCGCGATATCACTTGTTCGTCAACGTCAAAATGAACCAATACTTCAGACGCTCCCTTTTGAATTAACTTTTTATATAATTCCAAAACCAACGGCCTAGCTTGCCAATCCGCAACAATTAAAGCCCTCTCCCCTTTTTTAAAGCAAGTGGAGTGATTTACCAATATTTCTGCCGTTTTCTCAACCCTGAAATCAATCAAACTCATTATGCAATTATATGAATATTTTTGTTATATTCAAGCTTGTATAGTAAAATACACATATTGCCGAGGTGGCGCAGCGTCCTTCTGAAGTCCCGATTGATCGGGACGAAAGAGGAGAATGGCAAACTACGTCGCGTTAGATAAATTCGGCCGGGTGCTGAAATGGTAGACAGGCTAGTCTCAAAAACTAGTGATATGAGAATATCGTGTGGGTTCGACTCCCTCCCCGGCCACAATAATAATCTAACAGGACGAGACTCAAATCTTGTTCGGGAAGAAGCAATTTGCGTTTAAATTGTCGACTCCCTCTCTCGGCACAGAATTTCAAAATTATTTCCTCTTAGTTTCGGCATCGTAGAACTTTATCCTATCCCCTTTGAAGAATAGGTTAATTTGTCGAAGCGGACCGTTTCTGTGTTTTGCAATTTCCAGGTGGTAGTTTTGTGCATCGTCATCATTTTCCCTCCACAAAAACATAACAACATCTGCATCCTGCTCAATCGAACCCGATTCACGGAGATCTGCAAGTTGAGGTCTTTTATCCCCTCTTTGCTCAACCGCCCGTGATAGCTGAGAGATCGCCAGAACCGGCACCTTAAGCTCACGAGCCAGATTCTTAAGCCCCTGGGAAATCTCCGACACCTCCTGTACACGATTTTCCAGCTGACGGCTCCTTGCAAGCTGCAAATAATCAACAACAATAAGGTCGACTCCTGCCTCAACCTGAAGACGTCTGGCTTTCGTTCGCATTTCTAAAATAGAAAGCCCGGGAGTATCGTCAATAAAAATCGGAACTTCCGCCAGCTCCCCCATTGCGTTTGACAGTTTTGTAAAATCATCTTCGGAAAGTTTCCCCGTTTTTAATCTCCATGCATCAATATCCGCCTGAGCCACCAGAAGGCGGTCAACTAATTCCTCGCGGCTCATTTCGAGTGAGAAAAATCCGACCGGTCTTTTGTATTTAAACGCAACATTTTGTGCGATGTTTAGTGCGAGGGAAGTTTTTCCGACTCCAGGTCGGGCGGCTAAGATAATTAAGTTTGACCGCTGAAATCCCGCCAACGTATCATCCAAATCCGAGAAACCTGTCGGGATTCCTCTTATTCCTTCTGTCTGTTTATGAAGCTCGTCGAGGCGGTCAAAAGAATCAGCTAAAGCTTCACGGACAGGCACGAAAACTTTTGCAAGATTTTTTTGTGTAATTGAAAACACTTCCGATTCAGCACGATCCAAAAGTTCTTCAGATCCGATACCCTCGTCCATCGATAAATCAACTAAAGTAGCTGCAGCTTTCATCAAAGCCCGTTTTGTCGCTGCGTCTTTCACTATTTTTCCGTAATGCTCAACATGCGCGGCAGTAGGTACTTTATTGGCAAGGCTTGCCAAATATGAACGTCCAGTGGAATTCTTTCATCGTAGAGTGTAACCGCGGCTTCAAAAATGTCTTTGTGTCGCTCGTCGTAAAAGTCATCGGGCTTTAAAAATTCCGCAATTGCTATAATTGCATCTTTATCAATAAGAAGTGCACCCAGTACTGATTCTTCTGCTTCGATTGAGTGTGGAGGAATTCTTAGATTTTGAGTCGCCATGCCCGTATGGCAGTTTTATCATTTTATGCAATTTCTGTAAAGAATGAAGAAGTAAAATAATTTAGGAAGATTTACAGCTCATTTCAAAATCTGCAAGAATTTGTACCAAATTCGGCAGGAGTTTTGAACTGAGATGCTACAAGCTCGCTAAGCGTTCAAAACCGCCAGGTTTTGAATTAGCTTCTAATTTCCAAAATTACAATTTTTTGGTCTTCAGCAAGTTCTGATTTTTTAATAGAAAGCTTTGGCAAGTTTTCGCTTGGAAGTCCCATTGCTTTAACAAAAACATCAACCTCAGTCAATTTTCCAAAAGCCTCTTCATTAATTCCTTTATATTTGTAATGCATGGGAATAATAAGCGTAGGCTCAATGCTCTGGACAACAGTTACGGCAGTCTGGGCATCAATTGTAAAATAACCACCAACAGGAACAAACAAAACATCAATATCCCCCAAGTCCTCGACCAATTTATCACTTAACTTATGTCCCAAATCACCTAAATGTGCCAAACGAAAATCATCAACTTCATAAACGTAAATTGTGTTATTCCCCCGCTCACTCCCATTTTTATCATCATGAAAAGTCTGGTATCCGATCACGGAAATATCCGCAACCTCGTACTCACCCGGGCCGTTTATTACGAAAGGTGAATCCAAAACCAATTCCGCACGGTTGTGATCTCCGTGATCATGGGAAATTGTAACCAAATCCGCCGAAATTCCGCTAAACTTAAATCCGACCTCGTGAGGATTAAATGGGTCAGTAACCACACTTCCCGATTTACCTTTTATCTTAAATGATGAATGACCAAAATAACTAATATCCATACAGCCTAAAAGAATCCTACCAAAGATATGCTGTTTTGACAACCCTGTTGTAAAATATGCATATGCGTAATTTGCATATTAATAAATATCGGTATATATTACGAAGAAGGTTTTTCTAAACTAGCAGGTATTATGCGTAAAGAGCTTCTTATAGCAATTGTTGTCGGGCTTTTATTTGGCCTGATTATCGGATTTGGTATCTGGAGAGCCAATTCTGCGATAAACAAAGACCAGATTTCAACCGAATCGACTTCAAACTACGACGAAAAAACAACCGACACCAAAATCCAAGAACCGACACAAACCGAAAGTAAAGATCTGGTTGTAAGCGCACCCCTTGAATATGACGTGTTAACCCAAAATCCGGTAGTAATTACCGGCCTTACTACAGGCAATACAAATGTAATAATTTCAACTGAGGTAAAAGATTATATTGTTACATCAAAACCTGGAGGTGACTTTACGGCAGAAGTCCAATTGTCCCCCGGATTAAATCAGATACTAATTACTAATCCCGAAAACACAGCAGAGCCAAAAATATTGAACCTGGTTTATTCGGAGGAATTAAAATAATTTTATGAGAAAAGCTATTATATTGTTCTTATTTTTTACACTAATTTCATTTGGAACCCGAGAGATTTTTGCCCAATCCGCAACAAGCTCGGGTCAGGCCATAAAAGACAGGGTTCTGGAAAAAATTGAGGATGTCAAAAACTCTCCAAAAGCGTATGTCGGGACAATAACTGACAAGTCACAAAACACTCTCCAGTTAAAAACAGCCAAAGGAGAAATTAAGTTAATTTCGATTGATTTGGCCGCTACAACTTTCGTAAAAGTGGGCACAAAAACTGTCGTGGCAAAATTTGACGACGTCGCAATCGGAGATTTTATCATCGCAATGGGATTTAAAAACGGAAACGATATTTTAAATGCAAAAAGAGTACTCATTACCCCCGCCCCTGAAGCTCCTAAAAGAAAAATTGTAGGCGGAAGCGTTGTAAGTATTGTAAATAAAAAGGTCACAATTGAAAGCGAAGGTGTTTCTTACGAGCTAAAATTTCCAAAAAAATGGCAGGGACCAGAAATTAAAGAGCTTACCCAAGGTGACAAAATAGTTGTCGTTGGGGAAATTGAAGGAAGCATTCTAACTCTCCGTAGTATCTTCAAAATTTGACACCTAACTTTTTCTTGATATAATTCTAAATACATTTGAATAAATCCGTTTGCATTGGAGTCACGATCCAAAAGGAGCTGGCCAAATACCAGCCGCAAGTTGAAGCGTAAAAATACAACAACCAATGTCGCCTAGCGGAGTTGGACCAAGAGTCTTTAAGACAAATCAATAAGTCTTATAGAAAATAAGGATGGGACCGCGGGAGGTCCTTTTTTAATGGATTAACCTCTCGTTCCTTTTTCGTCATCGTTGGCGGGAAATGAACGGGAGGTTTTTGGTGGGTGTAGTGAAACGGTATCACGCCAGCCTGTGGAGCTGGAAACGGGGGTCCGACTCCCCTCACCCACCCATATGAAAGACTTTGAACAAATAATATATTTAGAATCTGAAGCTAAAAGGCGGCTAAATCAGAAGGGTTTGAGTGGTATTAAACCACCTTTAGCTCTAAACCAGGCAGAAAACTTAGTAGAAAACTGGAAAATAAGCTGGGACAATTTAGAAGTTAAACCTAGGGCTTTAGAGGTAAATCGAGCACGTCGACTTATTAATTCATTAAAGCCAATTGTTACTGATTTAGAAGTCGCAAAAACAGAATTAGCTACCAAGGTTGCAAGTGAAATTGGAATCGAATACTGTGAGGCTAACCAAGCAGCACTATTAGGTGCAGGTGCAATATTATCAATCGACAAATTTTCACCTACAACCCCAAACCCCGATAAAACAATCATATTTACTTCAATTTCAAATACGCTAAGAGAAAGTGGACAAATGGAACTACTGATGTTTTCTTGCCCTGAAATAAAAGCATTTTGGCTAAATACAGATGAACCCGATTCATTTATTAATACCGAGGCAAAAGTTAATACTGCAACTGTCGACCCGAAACCTATAAACCAGCTATCAAGAATTCTCGGTGCTTTAGATATTTCATCAAGATTGAACATCGTTGTTGGCGAGCTTGATGAAGAAAGTTATATATTTCCTGTTTTAGGAAACTTCGGAGTTGATGTTCAACGCCTTACCGAAAGGAGGTCGGAGTATCTCCAAAGTTTTAAAAGTTTAATAGCAAAAACTTACCCTGGCACAAATTTGCAAATTCTTAGCTGGTCGGAAATTGCAAATTCTGGCTTGATAGTTCTAGATAAATTACCAAGCCTGTCTTTTATTGTCGACGAGTCCAGAAGAATGAAAGATTTTTTTAAGCCAGGTGGATATTACGACGGATTACCCGAACCAAACCCCCAGCAACTTATACAAATGGCTAGACTGAAAATGCAAACTTATACACGGCAAGGCAACACACTTAAAAAATTATTTCCGAACGCAATTGGGATTCAAAATGAATCACCTGCATTACTGCGAACATTAATGATTAACGCGGGTTTGAAAGCCGAGGCTCAAGAAACAATTCCATACATTTATCCGTTTAATGAAAGAAGAAATATTTATTAGATCATGAATCAATTATTACAAAATAAAATTACTAAAATTGTGAAGGTGTTCGACAAATTCGACAATAATGTTGATATTCCAATTATCAAACGTCGCATAAATTCTTTCTTAATGAATAATCAACCCATACGTCTTGTCTGTTTTACTTGTTCAACAATTAATGATAAATACTTGTTCAGCCAGACATCTCCGTGGAGATATGTCAACTTAAATCCCAAAGGTAATAATCTAGAACCAGATGTTCCAACTCTAATTCTATTACTCAACGAATTAAACAAAGCCTATCCTACTGAATTAACCGTTATTATTGGGAACACTGACCCTTTTTATATATATTCAGAAAATTTCGGAATATACAAAAAACTATCCTACTCAAAGTTATGGAGTAAATTTGCACAAAGATGGCGAGCTTATAAAACAAATTTAGACTCGTATCTAAAATCGCAAAATCTTCAAAATTATAATCTAGTCAGCTGGTACGAAATTGAAAATCAAATATTGTCAGAAAAAGGTATTGAATTTTGTCAACTTTTTAACCTAAGTCTTCCCATTATTAATAATTATTTTAATAAAAACGACTTTAAAATTGAATTAAATCGCCTCAGAGAGGCATTCGGAAAAGATAAATATTTTAAATGCATAAAACCGCCTTCCGATAAAGTACTAAAAGTCTGGATAAAAAGAAAATTTACCGAGTACACGATACAAGGTTTTTTTATTTATTTGTTTCTCCCAAATTCAATACTTTTACAAAATGAAAAACCATCACTTCTAAGAACCAAAATGTACCAGCCATTAATTACAAAAACATTTTCCGACCGACTACCAGTTATCTACCCATTTGGCGTTGATAATACAGGATATCAATGAAATAATAATTCTATGGACAATAATTTATTACAACCACTTAAAGGTTTTCGGGATTTTTTGCCGGAGGATGCAAAAAAAAGAAGTTTTGCAATTGATAACATCAAAAGCACTTTCGAGCTTTATGGATTTGAACCGCTTGAGACTCCCGCACTCGAATACGAGAGCCTACTTTTGGGAAAATACGGTGATGAGGCCGACAAATTAATTTATAGGTTTGAGGATGAAGGCGGGCGCCGTGTCGCTCTTCGTTACGATCAAACTGTTCCGACTGCCAGAATTCTCGCAAGCTATAAACAACAGCTCCCGATGCCTTGGAAGCGTTATCAAATCCAACCTGTTTGGCGTGCAGAAAAACCACAGCGCGGGCGTTTCCGCGAGTTTTTTCAATGTGACGCTGATATCTACGGCACAACTTCTCCTCTAGCCGATGCTGAAATAGTAGCTCTTGCCAATGCATTATTTCAAAATTTGGGTTTCCGCGATTTTAAAATTTACATAAACGACCGCAATATTTTGTTCGATGTAATCGGATTTGTTAAAATCCCGCCAGAACTTCAATTTAGCGTGATTGCATCAATCGATAAATTGGACCGTAAAAGTGAAGAGGAGGTTGCCTCGGAATTAATCGCAAAAGGAATTGACACAAACACAGTAAAGCACCTTTTCGAGCACCTAAAAACGGTCAAACCGACCCAAAAGTTGCAAGAGGTTTTGGACTTGTCCCAAAACTTGGGTGTTAACAAAGAAAGGTTGTTTTTTGAGCCAAGACTGGCGCGGGGCCTCGATTATTACACCAGCACGATTTTTGAGGTTAAAATCGATGATTATCCTGCGGGCTCAGTCCTGGGTGGGGGCAGATATGACAATCTTATAGATACGCTTTGCAGTGTTGATATCCCGGCAGTTGGGTTCGCACTTGGCTTTGACAGAACAATTGAAGCCCTGGATATGTTTGGGCTGTTCCCTAAAGAAAAAACTTATACAAAAGTTCTGGTTAGTGTTTTCAATAAAGATCTTGCAGATGAAGCGGCAATGGTCGCGGCAAACTTACGCGGAAACGGAATTGAAACCGAAATATTTCCATCATATGAGGTAAAACTGGAAAAGCAGCTCAAGTACGCTGACAAAAAACAAATTCCCTGGCTGGTTGTAGTCGGACCGGAAGAAGTTAATAAAAACAAAGTTGTGCTTAAAAATTTAAATACGGGCAAGCAAACCGAAGAAAAACTCAGTGACTTGCCTGAGAAAATCAGCTAACCCACTTTTCACCGCTGTCTAACCAGGTTACACTATTTACATGAGTAAATATCGGGCAAAAGCATATATTTACCTTTTTGGTGCTACTGTAATTTGGGGAATTGCAGGAGTTGTAATTAAATTCACACTAACCGGTATTGATCCCCTTCCTTTTTTAAGTTATAGGTTTTTTATTTCGGCCATTATTGCCTGTTTTTATTTACCGAAAATCATAAAACTAATTAAAGGCAATCCAGACAGCGGCCTCGAAATAATAATTCATAGCGTACTTGCAACAACATTATCGCTTGGGTTTTTATTCCTAGGCTTAGATAAATCAACAGTCTTAAATCTCGTTTTAATCACTTTAGCGGCTCCACTAGTCACGGAATACGCCGGAGTAATTTTTCTAAAAGAGCATTTAACCAAACGCGAAAAAATTGGAACTTTTATAGCCCTCATCGGCACGCTGTTTACTGTATTCGAACCCCTTTTCAATAGCAGTAGCGGTTTCGGCGAACTCACCGGAAACATTCTGATTCTACTTTATTTAGCTTCAGATATAGGCGGAGTGATAATTTTGAAAAAACTTCTTAAGAAGAATATCGATGTTGAGGCTTTAACTCATACATCTTTTACAGTCGGATTTTTGACACTACTTCCTTTCACAATATTTTTTATGGGAGGAAGCATAGTAAAAACAGTTCTTGCTCTTCCGTTAAAGTATCACTTAGGGGTAATTTATATGGCGGTATTTTCAGGCACAATTGCGTACTACTTCCGTAACAAAGGACAAAAAACTGTTGAGGTCGGAGAAGCCGGACTTTTTAGCTATTTAACACAAATTATCACAACACCCATTGCTGTGCTTTTTCTTCACGAGAAAATTACTCCTCTATTTTTGGTAGGTGCCGCAATTATTGCAATTGGAGTAATTTACGCTGAAACTAAACCGAGCGTTGCGATTAACAAGGCGGATTGATATAATACCAGTCGTGACAATTAAATTACATGTCACTTAATTTCTAGTTACCAATTTTTAATTTCTATTTTTATGAAAGCTGCAATTCACCCAAAATGGTTTGAGGAAGCAAAAGTAACCTGTGCTTGCGGGAATGCTTTTGTGTTGGGAGCAACCGTTCCCGAAATCAAAGTTGAGGTTTGTTATAATTGCCATCCTTTTTATACAGGTCAGATGAAATATGTTGATACCGCAGGACGTGTCGATGCATTTAAGACTAAATTATCCAGAGCTCAAACAAAAGTCGTATCAAAGACTGCTAAAAGAGCTTTGAAGCGCGAAAAGAAAATCCAAAAAGAGTTAGAGCGCCCCGATACTCTTGAACAACTCCGAAAACAGGCTAAAAAAGCAAAGAAGTAAAGTCTTTTGATAAGAAGTACTACTTCAATGGACAATCAACAAAATTTCAACCAGAGCTACAACGCAAATTCAAATATAGCTCAAAAAATTTACATCGAAGTCCGTGGAGCAACCGGCGGAGATGAAGCAAAAATATGGGGCGCGGATTTACTTCGTATGTACGCGCGTTTTGCTGCGAAAAAAAACTGGAAAGTCAGCCAAGTATCAGAACTTACACTTTTGGTTAGCGGGGTTGGGGTTTTTGATTTACTTAAAAACGAAACAGGAGTCCATCGTGTACAACGGGTTCCGACAACGGAAAAACGAGGCCGGATTCACACTTCAACCGCAACAGTTGTCGTATTGCCCGAAATAAAAGAAACCGAAATCCATGTTCGATCGGAAGATTTGGAAATCCAATTTTACCGCTCGGGAGGTCATGGCGGTCAAAATGTTAATAAAGTTTCAACCGCAGTAAGACTTACTCATAAACCATCCGGAATTGTAGTTACTGCGTCTGAAGAACGTTTTCAGGAAGCCAACCGCCAAATTGCAATGTCACTTCTTCGCTCGCGACTTTGGGAACGTGAAGAAGCCGAGAAAGAAAGAACTATGGCAGGATACAGATCTTCAATAGGTCGCGGCATGAGAGCAGAAAAGATAAGAACGTACAATTTCCCCCAAAATCGCGTTACCGACCACAGAATTGGAAAAAGCTGGGGAAATTTGGAAAGTATAGTGGGTGGAGATTTGGAGAAAATAATTAGTGCCACGTCAAACATTTAAATTATTAAACTACAAAAAGCTTTTCTAAATCTTCCAAACCGGACTGCTGGGCATTATGAAAATAATAATCCAAGAATATCTCTTCAAGATTCCGTCTGTTGGGAGTAATAAATTGGATTCCGAATTCATTTTCGGGATCTAATGGCCTTTGGAGGTAACTTACTCTATCTGATGTTGATGGAACAGGTATCGTCGGAATAATGCGTAAATTACTCTGGCATACATAGCATAAATTTGACTAATACTTAGGTCGGGCATAAACCGCTCCACCATACTGGTTGTAGTTTGATCAGCAAATGGGTGGCGAATAGTGCGATCCAAATCCTGTTCCCCCCTCTGCAATTTTTGTTCAATATTTGGATCTTCTTCGTGAACAAAGAAATAATTGGCTCCGCTTTGAACAAACAGACTGTTATAATGATCGTTTTCTGTAACACCCGGCAGAATTTCCGGCAATACCGTTAGGTGAGTTAATGAACTCTCGAAGAACCACATTCCCAATCTGAGTGGCAACTTCAAAAACGACCCCTCACGAGTCTTTTTAGCCATATACGATTCTTGCTCAAACGCCCAAATCACAACAGGGACAACATCAGACATGTATTTTGCTGCAAAAACATGACCTTTATGCCCCTCTGCACCAGCAACATTTGTTATACCGGTTTTTTTGCCTCTATATTTATTCCAAAGTAAATTTTTTAAATTCATATATTCGACAAATTTGTCTCCTGCGGCTATAAAATCATCTTTTGTATCGATTCCCGTTCTTTGAAGTAAATCTTTCCAGTGACCGAACCACTCGGGTGCAAGCACTTTACGTCTTTCCAAATTTGATCCCGGAGCCGTTGTTAAATAAAGTTCAGCCTCCCTAAGTGCATTCAAAACTAACCCCGGAGAAAAAGTCTTTTTTTCTTGAAACATTTCTTGCCAGGAAATTTCCGGTAAATTGCTTGGTTCAAAGTTATTAAAATATTCTGGCTTGTTCTCCGGACTCATTTGAAGCCGATTATATCACTTGCACAAAAACTAGGATTGAAGAAAAAAATCGCAAGGTATATTAAATCTTTGAAATTACGGGTCAATTAATTAAGGTCGTTTACCTTTCTTTTTACTTCTTCAAATTCCTTTCTCGAAGGAGTAGTCGAAAACTCAGCTTTTAAACCATTTATTTCATCCTTAACAAAACCAATTTCGCTTTTCAGTTCAGACCTTGTATCTCTAATATCGGATTTGAGCTCACTTCTCAGGCTTGATATTTCCGTCCTCAATTCATTTTTTACTTGCTCAATTAATTTCCCCACTCCCTCAAGAATTGCCTCAACCGCCTCGTCAAGCATGCTCTTTGTAACATTTTGAACTTTCATAAATTTATATTAATCCATAAGATTTTAAAAAACAATGTATAAGGATTTAAAACTGTGAAGTATTCTGAAGGTTTTTCCGCCGTCATTGTGAGGCGATTATATCACTGGTTGTGTTACAATTGCGGCAAATGTCCCCCGATCGTATTCTAAATCAACCAGAAAGCCTTGAAAGAATATTTGACCATGGAAACTTTGAAACTCTCTCTCCGGCTCAAGTTGTCCAAAACCTAAGAATTGTTGGTAACGGACGCGTTTACACAATTCAACCTGCCGATACTATAGATTTCGACCGTTCGACTCGTTTTGCAATTTTAGTGACTGGAATGCCAGATACAGGTAAAACAACTACCCTTCAAGCCGTACAAAACCAAACTTCTAATACTGGTTTTCCATTGACTGTAGAAAAAGAAATATTCTTGTCTCGCAAACCCGATAACTTCATGCTCGATGATTACGACCTGCTTCATTTAAATTTTGGCTTAGCAGCAAATGGTTTATACAAATTGTTATCGTTTCTTAAAAACGATGAAGATAGCGTGTGTGTTTTTGAGCGAGGTTTTGTTGACCAATTAGCATATCTTGAAGCGTTAGACAAATTTTGGGACACAGGAAAACAAATACCCGAAGTTATTAAAAGGCGCAAAATTTTAATCGATGATTTTGTAAACTATCACAGACATTTTCTGCATTTATTTAAAGGTGTTGTTATTTGTAATTCCACAGTCGAAGAGGCAGTTCAGCACGGAAGCCAAACCCCCGTAGAAATTCTCAGACAACTCGAGCATGGTTTTCGGCGGCTGCCTGAAAGACTTGCAAGTATGTTACCCAGTAGAAACGAAAAGCTACCTATTATAAGTATAGAATCTTCAGATTTACCTACCTCACAACAACTATTGAAAAAATCTATATACTCGCTTGTTGAATGGAATTTGAGAGGACAAATAAGTGCTAATTAAAAGGTGACTTAATAAAGGTTAAACTTATCCAATAAACTCCTTAACTTTTTAATTTTACTCTTCCGTCTTTGAAAGTGTGGCTTTAAGTTTGAGGGTTTGATTGTCACGATAAATTTCCAACTCGACTTCTTGTCCCGCTTTTTTCTTCGAAATTATATCCGACAATCCTTTGTCGCTATTTAAGCTCTCACCGTCAATTTTTACTATAATATCTCCCTCTTTTACTCCTGCTTTCTCAGCCGGCGATCCTGTAACTACTGTTGATATTAAAGCGCCCTGCGGAACTTCATTCAAAAGTGCGGCTTGTTTACTAATCATTTGATATTCAACTCCCAGGAAAGGCTTACTGGCAAAACTTCCTGTTTGATTAAATGTGCCAAGAGCGTCTTTTAAGACATTTACTGGAAGAGCAAAGCCAATATTTTGTGCGCCCGATGCAACGGCTACGTTTACCCCTACAACTTGTCCAGCAAAATTAAGAAGCGGTCCGCCGGAATTCCCGGGATTAATCGCCGCATCGGTTTGAATTACATCATCAAGCCTCTCTGCATAGCCTTCGTAAGGGTTACCTGCATCAATTCCCCGACCGAGTCCTGAAATAACGCCAGTCGTAACGGTATGTCGAAATTCCCCGAGTGCTGTTCCGATTGCAATAACAAACTGTCCGACCTTTAAGTTTCCTGAATCTCCTAGTTCAACCGGAGTTAGCCCTGAGCCTGCCGAAGGGTCAATTTTTAAAACTGCCAAATCGTTTGACGGATCGCGACTTATTTTTTTAACTTCGTATTCTTTCCCGTCTTTAGTTATTACTTTGTACTGCGACTCGGTATCGGAAACTACGTGTTTATTTGTAACTACAAGTCCGTCAGCTGAAACAATAAAACCGCTTCCTATATCCTGATTTATTCCGCCATCAACCCTCGAGCGGAAACCGCTAAATGGGTCAAACTCCAAAACTCGTCGGCTCTTGGTCTGGATTGAAACAGTCACAACAGAGGGGCTTACTTTATCCGTCACATCAATTACAGCCGATTCTTCATTTACAACTCTTGATGTCTCTGTTCGGCCTCCAAGTTTGAGTTCGTTCCCGGCTCTTCCTGCCAAGAAGTTGAGTGGCTTAAAAACAAACAGTCTGTCTGCAACAGCCCCGCCGATTGCAGCAGTAAGAAGAACAAACCCAACAAATATCCCAATTAAGAATCCCTTTATTCTATTAAGGCGTCCTGAATTTGTTGGTTCCATATCTCTAATTTACACCTATGAGTATAGAAATGAAAAACTTAAAAAAAGCTTAAAGTTTCTGAACTTCATCAATTGCCGTTTGCAATTGATCGTCTTCCTTCGTGTCTTCTTTGTCTTCTACCTTTACGTCCGGTTCCAGTCCCTTCTCATGAACCCAAGTTCCTTTTGGAGTTAACCATTTCGCAATTGTAATATGCAGGCCCGACCCGCCGTTTATTTGCTGCGGTTCCTGAATTGTACCTTTACCAAAACTGGTATCACCGATAAGTTTAATTTTTTTCTGGTCGCGGAGAGCACCCGCTAAAATTTCCGAAGCTGAAGCGGAGCCTTTATTCATTAAAACAACAGTTTTGAAATTTCTAAGTCTCCCAATCCTCACAACTTTAGATTCTTCCCGTTCCCCCTTACCGTTTTCCTCAATTACAACCGTTTCTCCGGTTTCCAAAAATTCGCTAGCCAAATCAACTGCTCCCTGCAAATAACCCCCCGGATTATTTCTGACATCCACAATAATCATCTTTGTATCAGCTTCATTTAAAATTTCGGCAACTTTCTCATTCCACTCGGAAAGAGTCTCTCCTCCAAATTTTGTAACTCTTATTACTGCAATCGATTTATCCGTTCCTCCCGAAACACCGGGCTTAAATTCCAATGTTACGCTCGGCACATCAATTGTTTTTCTCACGATTTCGACTTTAATTGGCTCCTTTGTTCCTTCGCGAAGAAGCGTGAGCTCAACTTTAGTGCCAGCAGACCCGCGAATAAGTCCAACAGCGTCAGGAATTGACATGCCTCCGGTTCCCACTTCAATACCTTTTTCAGCATCTTTAATTACGGCTATCAAATCACCAGGTTTAACACCCGCTTCTTCCGCAGGAGATCCCGGAAGGGGCGCGATTACGGCAAGTAGTGTCCCGATATAACCAATCTGAATTCCTATCCCGTCAAAATTCCCTTTAAGATCTTCCTGAACCAACTTGTTTCCATCCGGCGGCAAAAATACGGTATAAGGGTCTCCGACTGCAGCCACCATTCCGCTAATTGCCCCGTATACCATTTTTCCTGGTACTAATTTACTTTTATCAAAATACCTCAAGTCCAACGTATCCCAGACTTTCCAAAAAAGTTCGAAGTCAACGTTTTGTTTGTCGGGAGGAACGTTACGGCTGATTGTGGCTTTCGGAAAACTTTTAAAATCGGCAATAAAACCATTCCGGCCAATAGAATATCCGCCTGTAAAAATAAAAGAAAATAAAAGACAAAAAAGGAGCAAATTCCGCACTAATTTAAATTTAGAATATTTAGCTTTTTGCATTTAAATACGCAGAGATAATTGTACACACACGACATCCAATTTTGAACTACCTAAAAATCAAACGGAAGGAACAAAAGGAAGAAGACCAAGATGCCTTGCGTGCTTAATTGCTACAGTCAACCTTCTTTGGTGTTTCGCGCATATTCCGGTTCTTGCCCGCCCTAAAATTTTTGCGCGTTCGGTCATGTATTTTTTTAGATCATTATATTTTTTATAGGATGGTTCATACCCTTCCTTACAAAACGGGCAATTTACCGGCACTCTCTCCTGAATAAAAATTGTTCTTCTTTTTTTCATAATAGTTTCAAGGAAACCGTCTATTTAATTGACGGAGGAATTGAACCTATTATATCATTTTGTTTCAAAACTACGTCGCGAATCTAATTCGCGAAAAATGATATAAATTTCTCAAAAAGGGATATCGTCGTCTTCTTGAGATTTCTCTTCTCTTTTTGATTTTTCCTGCTTTTTGGGTTCTTTCTCTGCCTTTGCATCAGCGCTCGTTTCGGCTTCTCCCAAACCATCCGGCAAATCGCCGCCCAAATCATCCGGAACGTTAAAATCGGATTCTCCACTTGAACTTCTTGAGTCCAAAATCAACATATCGGAAATTACAATTTCGGTAGTCGTGTGCTCCACACTATCCTGACCTGTCCATTTTCTGGTTTGAAGTCTTCCTTCAAGATAGACTTTTCGACCTTTTTTCAAAAGCTGTGCACAAAGTTCGGCTAATTTATTCCAGGCAACAATTCTATGAAATTCCGCGTCTTCCTTTTTCTCACCGCTATCAGTTGTCCACTGACGGTTAGTCGCAAGTCCAAAAGTACACACAGCTGCTCCAGATGGTGTATATCGGAGCTCAGGATCGCGGGTTAAATTTCCGATTAAAATAGCTTTATTTAAACTTCTTGCCATATATTATTAATAAAAAGGTTTAAACAAGCTTGGCTTATTTAAACTTCTTGCCATATTTATTCTCCTTTTCTTACCAAAAGATTTCTTATGATACCATCTTCCATTCGTAGTTTATCACTTAATGCTTTAACGGACTGATTTTCCAATTCCAGTTCGAAATGCAAAAATGAGCCAGAGGTGTTTTTTTCAATCGGATATGCCAAATCTTTTTCTCCCCAATCTTCGGTTTTTTTGATTTCACCTTTGTTCATCTTCACTATTTTATCAATTGTATCCCCAACCGCTTTTTTCTTTGCAGCCGTAGTATTTTGAGGTAATACTAAAGTTAATTCATATGTGTTCATACGGTAAAGATTATATCAAACGAGTTCTTTTTTAACAAAGGGGAAAAATATTTAAAAATATAAATTACTACTTGAGTTTACTTCTCTTTAAATCAATTTCTTTCGTGATTTTATCCCAACCTTTAATTCGTTCCCAATATCCGGGTCGACCTAACAAAGAATGACAATGGAAAACCCCAAATTTAGGGTCTTTTACAACATCAAACCCTCTTGATAGCATTTCGGCTGCCCAATCATAATCTTCACACTCTGCCAACTTCTCATCAAATTTATAATCATTCCACAATGATTTTCTGATTAGCGAGTTAGTATTTGTCAAATATTTATAACGATGTTGTATTCTACCTACTAATGCCGGGTCATTTTTATATGCAGTCTGATTTTCATAACCCAAAGGATTTTCAGAATAGGGACCAGTAACTGCGGCAACTTTTACGTTGTCAAAATGCTTTAAACCATTTTCCAACCATTCATTATTAATCGGAATTGAGTGTCCACTGACGATTCCAATTGTTTTCCCTTTCGCCTCATCAATGCCGACATTCAATGCATGACCGTAAGTAAATTCTTCTGGCTTAATCTGGATTAATTTAACTGGAAGTTTTTTAACTATTGGTATGGTTTCATCCTTTGAACCGGAATCAACAACTATAATTTCAATGTTTTCATAACTTTGACTATACAAAAGATTGACTACCTTTGCGATGTATTTCTGCTCGTTTTTTGTTCGAATTACAAACGAAACCAGTGGCTGTTTCATGATCCTATTTTAAATTCAACAACATCTCCATCGCACATTTTATATTTTTTTCCTTCAATTCGGACAAACCCTTTTTCCCTTGACGCTTTCCAACCTGGTGCCTCAATAAATTTATTAAAATCCACAACGTCTGCTTTTATAAATTTCTTTTCGAAATCGGTATGAATTACTCCTGCCGCTTCCGGAGCAAGAAATCCATCTTTAATAGTCCATGCACGGACTTCTTTTTCACCCGCGGTTAAAAATGTAATAAGCCCGAGCGTTGAGAATGCTTTTTTAATTAACCGCTCAAGGCCTGATTCATGAACTCCTAAATCATCAAGATAATTTTGCTGATCACCTTCATCCAAAACCGAAAGCTCTGATTCGACTTTTGCAGATATAGCAATTACTTGTGACGCTTGAAGGTTTGCTTCTTTTGCAAATTCAATTTCCAATTTATTACCGTCATGCAAATCTTCCTCGTTAACATTTAAAACTACCAAAATCGGCTTCGCGGTCAAAAGCGATAATTGTTTTGCAAGTTTTGTCTCCTCTTCATTTAAATCAACGCTTCTCGCTGGTTTTCCGTCTGATAATGCAGACTTCAACTTGAGAACAACAGCCCACCATTTCTGAAGTTCTTTGTCGGGTGTATTTCCAGGGTCGTGCTGCTTTTCCAGGGTTTGTAAATCAGCCAGTGCAAGTTCGGTTTCTATTGTTTCCAAATCGGTTTTCGGATCAGACACTCCTTCTTTTATAATGTCGGGGTCGGAAAAAGCGCGGACAACATGGCAAATGGCATCGGTTTCACGAATATGGCTTAAGAATTTATTTCCCAATCCCTCCCCTTTGTGTGCTCCCGCAATGAGTCCTGCTATATCTAAAAACTCAACAGTTGCAGGAATTTCAGGCGGTAAAAAATCCAAGTTTTCGGATTCTTTTACTACTTCTGAAAGTTTTTTTAGTCTTTTGTCGGGAACCGGAACAGCTCCGACATTCGGCTCAATCGTAGCAAAAGGAAAATTGGCTACATACGCTTGCTGACGCTTCAAAAGTGCATTAAAAAGCGTCGACTTCCCCACATTTGGTAATCCAACAATTCCAACAGATAAACTCATAATCGAAGATTATATCAGACTTAGTCTGTTATGGGTGTATTTTAGCATTTATTTCGATGATACTTCATGCAGGGTAAGCCAAGTGCCACAAACGAAAATGGCGTGGAAGTTTTCCCCCGTCGTACCTCGTCTTACTAGAATGTATCCTCTCCCAAGCTGTTTCATCATCAAGTATTATTTTATGCTCCGGTCTAACATCCAATCCTGCCGTGCCCATTGCCCAACCCCGAAATCCTGCTTGATGCAATCCTCTTGCATAATCTGAAATTGGTTTAACCCTGTATTCAACAGTATCTCCCCACGGAGCTCGCTCTTCCACCATCCTGCGTCTATCATACCCTGGTATTGAATTCATGTAATCCCTTACGGGATGAGGTACCATAGTGTACAAATCGGCACGATCTGTTACGACTTTCCTGATTTGTCTTAATACCGCAACATAATCCTTATAACTTAGGAGGTGAAACATCATATTAACTATTACCAAATCAAAATTTCCAAACCCAGACAATTGTTTTTTTAGAGCCTCTTCTAATTTTGTCGCATTTGCACAAACTTTGTTTACTCCATTAGGAAAACTAGCAACAGAAAGCATGTCATGGTTTATATCAACTCCCACGATATTTTCAGGTTTTACTCCAATTTCAATCATCATCTTCGGGACATGACCTGTTGCAGTTCCTAAATCCAAAACCCGGTAATCGTCAGGTATCATCGGACCCAGTGTTGTGGTAATCGCCGGGATTAATCTGTTGTCACTGTTTCTCAACCACGCAAACCTGTCTTTTAGACATCTCGTTAATGCTCGCTTAATTGTTGGTTCTTCCACAGTGTTCCACGCGCTCATTTGACCGTCTGTATATTCTTCAAATTTTTCCGCTATATTTTTTGATTCTGTAATGTCTTCCAGCGCGAGAATAATCAATTGTACCGTATCTATTTGTCTTGCATTAAGCTCTATGGTTTTTTTCCCGATTGTTTCAAAAATATGCTTAACCTCAAAATCTTTTACCACTTTTTTCAGAGGTAATATTTCTTCCAGTAATCTCCTAAATTCAGGGATATCCCACTGGCCATTTCCCAATTCATAAAGAAGCTTACCCTCGGTTTGCGACGGCTCAACCCGAAATATATGATAGAAAACATCATTTGCCGAAATCACTCGAAGGTCAGCATCCATAATTAAGAATGCCTCTCTGGCAACTTCAACAAGCGTTGTCATATAATGTAGCGCTGTCTTTTTGGGATCTTCTAAGTTCTCTTTTTGGGTTTCGTTATTTTTCAATTTTCTCACCCCCTCCTATTAATTAAATTTAAACTCTTTACAAAACTTTTTCAATATCACGCACGATTTTTTAACTTTCTTCTAATGTGACTTTGTAAGTATTTTGCATTACCAGTCTAAATTAAAGTTACACAAATTATTATCCCTTGTCTATGAAGCATCCCAAAGAAAAAACTACTACACAAAGAAAAAACTACCGTCAATTCGGTAATTTTTTCTTTACCCTACATTAAACAAAAAAACTTATCTTGAAACAGATATTGTTTCAGCGTCCTCCGCACTGCAGGCGGATATAGTTACTATGCCGCTTGCAACTTGTATCGCATACCCAGTTTTCCCGGTTCCGGGATCAGTTGGGTCTGTTGGAAAACCTGCAATATAAGGATTAAGATCTGTGTCAGCGTCTAAATCCAAACAAGCCGTTGCAGCTCCAGTACAAGGAACAGCTCCCTGCCCAGATGGACAGCTACCTATTTGACTAAGTGCAACTGTCGTACCAAGTCCGCAAGTAGCCAAATTATTATCAATAATACACTCGTGAATTGCTGTCAGTACCTGATTCACATCATTCCACCTTCTTGCATTTCTCGCATCTATTAACCTTTGTGCCGGATTTAGAGATGCAAAAACAACAACGAGTAAAACAGAAAGTATTGCGACGACAAGAAGAATTTCAATCAAAGTAAAACCTTTATTTTTATTAGGCAGTTTCATCAAATATTCACCCCCAATCCGAAATTATATTCAGTATAACCAGAAATCTAAAAGCAATGCAACAACCATTGGTATATTAAATAAATTATTTGCGCGATCCTACAATAATCCTTATATCAAATTCTGAAACTTTCAAAACCGCACTTTGGGTCGCAACATCAAACTCACTACTCAAAGCACCAACAATTGCATCGACGATCCCTGATAGAATTTCCTGTTTTACCTCTATTTGAGTTTTCTTGTTTCCTTTCGAGGATGCGTCAGCAGTTTTAACATTCTCGAAACCAGCTCCCTGAAGCAGTTGCGCAACATAAGCCGCTTCACCCGAAACACCTGTTCCGTTTAAAACCTCAACTTTATAAACTGAAAGATCAACCTGCATTTCACTGGGTGTCGGGCTACTTGTTGGACTTTGAGCCGGCGTTGAAGTTTGAATAATTTGAGTTTCAGTTAGTTTATTTCGATTATTAAAAATAAAAAGATATATTCCGGCTAAAGCAGAAACAAGTGCAAATACCACCAAGATAATAAGAATTATTAAATTATGATTTTTCTTTGGAACAACTTCAGGCTTGGATTCGGTATTTGGTACAATTACAGAGTCTGTCTGTAGTTCACTGTTTTCAGATTTAATAATTTCTTTTAACTCCGGTTCTTTTTTCGATCGGGTTATATAAATATTTAATTCTTCCTTGTCTTCTCTATTCAAGTCATCTTTTAAAGCAAGTCCAATTATTGGGTTTGAATTTCTGGTTATTGCAATTTCAACCGGTTCTACCGCCTCTACTTCAATACCGGTTTTATTTACAACCTTAGATAATAAATCCAATAGATATTTTACAGGAGAAAAAACCAAAACGTCTTTAACGCTTTCTTCAACTCCGCTTTTTGACGTCATGTTAAAATTAATTTCTTTGTAATCCCAATCACGATCGTTCAAAAACTCGGGTATTTTTTCCGATATTTCACCGGATACAAAAATCCTCTCTTCAGCTTTATTCATTCCAACGGGAACTTTAAGCCGAATCACATATGAAAATACATCATTCAAAAGAATCCGTACCTTCTTGGATTTTAGCTTTTCAATAATTTTTGCAAGAGATATTTCAAACGTATTCTCATCCCATCCAACCTCAATGGTGTTGGAAAATTTGTAATTACGGCAGTTGACAACTACTCCTACAAGTTTTTGTTTATCAATAAATATTATCGCTTTTTTCGGATTAATCATATTTTAATTATCTAACCAACTGGAAATTGTAACTGTAGATCCTCTAGTTGCTGATACTCTGACACTTTGATAAAAACTTTCTTTATTTGCGTCTACGGTAAAATCCCAGTCATTCCCTGTGTGTGAGTTAATCGTAACATTACACACTTGCCCCGGCAAATTGATTGTGCCGTTATTTATTACATTCTCTTCGTTCAGTTTCAATAACACATCTTCCACACAGCTTTCTGTTAAATCTACTACTTCGTTTGATTTTTTATTAGAAAATGAAGAGAGAAGATCGTTTACCGACAAGAGCGATGTAGAAACACCAATTAAAATAACTAAAGCTGAAACAATCAGCACACTCGAAAGTGCAATGTATCCTTTTTGATTTTTTATTTTTTTCATTAGTGATTTTTTATTTGGATCTTAATTCAACCGATGTTTCAAAATTCTCAATTTTTTGGTTTTCGATTGCGTCCCCAACACCTTCAATTGTCAAAGAAAACTTAACATTTGTTGAGTTGCCTGAAGAAAGATTCGTAAAATTAATAGCAGTTACGTTAACCTTATTCCCAGTCAAAAAACAGGGGCTTGATGTTGGGCAATTTCCGGAACTTCCGTATCCTATTGTTATACGGCCGTCGCCACTAATATTTATGACAGTAGGGTTTCTGTTGGCATCGGCGTATTCCAGACTTATCGAACTTGATGACCCCGACAACGGACTGATAATAGATTTTGCGTTTTTAATTTCGTAGGCAATTCTTTTCGCCGCAAACCGGGTGTTTTGATTAACTTCCTGATGTACATAAGATTTTTCTCTCCCATAAACTATATCGAGTGTAAAATAAACTAACCCTGTCATAAATATTGCAACAATGGCAATATAGAGAATCATTTCCACCAAAGTAAAACCGCTGTTCATATTTTGCAAACTTTTAGGTTGTTTATTTTTTTTCATTAGTATATGTTAGGGAGTCGCTATATCAATACGAAAAAACACTGGCGATGTAGCTGTTGCACCTCCCCAAATAATATTTTTTCCGCTCCAAGTAGCTCCGCCACCAGTTAGGTGAGACTCCCAAATATCATCCGTGGACGAAGCGGGATCTTCATAAATACCGGCAAAAATTGCTCCCGAGTTGGGATCTGCTTTCAGTCTTATAAATGAAGTGTCGTCACTACCCGTCAATGTAGTGGCACTTCCCCAAGCCGTCCCCGACCAAAGTTTATAAGAAATCGCACTACCGTTCCCCCATAATAGCCATGCTTTTCCGGGGTTTGATGGGTGTGTCTCCCAGATTAAATCAAACACCATTGAGGAATTATTTTCTGCCCCGGCTGTGTGTTCGGGATGTTGGGTTACCGTATCCCAAGCGCTACCGGACCACTTACGGGTATTTAAATCTGATCCTCCATC
The DNA here is from genome assembly GCA_000993115.1 of Candidatus Woesebacteria bacterium GW2011_GWB1_38_8b. Lineage (GTDB taxonomy): Bacteria > Patescibacteriota > Microgenomatia > UBA8517 > UBA8517 > GWC1-37-12b. The sequence continues at coordinate 4,819 of LBVN01000011.1, read as the reverse complement.
TAACACTCCGTACATAATTTCATTTGAACTAGGTCTTGAAACCAATTCTATCCAATTAGCTACACCACCCGATGTGGTAATGTCTAAAAGAGTTGCTGAAGTTAAAGTAGAACCGTTCCAAATCCGGTAATATTGATCTGTGGCGGTTGCGTCACCCCAAATAAACATAGCACGACCTGATGTCTGTTCATACGCCACGTCTATAACTTTTTCAGTTGCAATTGCCGCCGATGCATCCCAAACAGTGGATGTACCCATATTTACCCAACTGCTACCGTTCCATGCCATACCATAAACGTCTATGTTTGCATCAAGCATTATCATTGAAATTTCGTTACTTGTACTACCAGGGTTTTGTGCCAACTCGATCCAGCGAACTATTCCCGTAGTCGGAGGGGCTGTAACTGTTGTGGAAGTCGACCAGGTATTTCCATCCCAAACCCGATAAGCAAAATCAGTGGAAGTTGTATTGGGAATGTACGCAAAAACTGCCCTGTCACCGCTTTTTTCATATTCAATATCAAACCCACGATACGCCGCAAGGCCTGTTGCCATAAGAGTCGGTGTACCCCAGGTAGATCCGTTCCAAACCTGAGCATACATATTTCCGTTTGCAGCGAGTGTTCCGAGAATAGCCTCATTTCTGGTGCGGGAACTTTTTAGAACTATATAATTTATATTACCACCGACGGCTTGTGCAGAAACCTCACTACTCCAAACAGAACCATTCCACAAGCGATAATAAGGCGTGCTGGTAGTTTTTGAATAAGCCATCATAATCGGACCGCCGGTTACAATCGCCTTTCTAAAATTTGTTAAATAAGTCGAAAAAGAAATTGTGTCATTTCGGGGTCCTGAAAAATTCCATGAAACGCTTGATGTAACTTTTAAAGTATCGGTGTCTACGCTTCCTCCACTTTCGACAATATTTCCGCTGACATCTCTGTTTACTCCTGAAATTGTAATTTGACGAGTATATTTATCTTTTGCGTCACTACTGCCTGAAAAGTCCCAATTACCACCAGATGTTGTCAGGCCAAATGTACCCGCTGATAAATTTGACCACCCCTGATTCTTAATTGATCTGACTGCTTCCAGACCTTCTTGAGTATACAGTTCGGCGTTTGACTGCTCCTCCCCTAGTTTATTTACCGAAAAACTATGAAGTACTGTTGTCACACCTGAAGTTGCCAGAATTACAAAAATGCCTAACGCCAATATTATTTCGACTAGACTGAATCCGGAAGTATTTTTTTTCATACTATTTCACTAATTAATATCTATACCACCTGTATTATTTATGCCGACAGAAGTTGTTCCAATATCGTTTGTTATCGTAATAGTTGCTGATGAACTCGGTTCACCCCGTTTACCGCTAGCTCCAGTAAAAGACAATTCTGTTAATCCGGTAACTGAAACCTTTGACAAATCAAAATCCTCAAAATAATCAGGGGTAGAACAAGTTCCTCTGAAAAGTCTGATGCTGCTGCCTGATTTGCAAACCCCCCATACCGAATTGTCTTTATTGCTCATTGCGTACGATTGCGCTTTTCGAAGAGTTGAAACAACTTTATTTGACGAAACCTCCAAAGTATTTTGAGCATAAAAACGAGATAAAAAGGGTGCTGAAATAGTCAAAATTATTGTCATTATCGCAACAACCAAAATTATCTCGATCAAAGTAAAGCCCGAACGTAAATTAAAACAAGCGAAGTCTTCCTTAATTCCTCGTCTCTTTGGATTCATAAATACTTTATTATCTAAACTTTTTATTTTCTGATAGATCCGGTCAGCTCATATATCGGAGTGATAATCGATAAAGCTACAAATCCAACAGCAATTCCCATAACTATAAGTAGTATCGGCTCGAGTACGGTTGACAAATTTTTACTCAAATCATCAATTTCGTCTTCATAAAATTCTCCCAAATATAATAAAACGTCATCCAATTTCCCTGATTTTTCACCGACAGAAATCATCTTTGAAACAATCACTGGGTATTCCCAATATTTTTTATTCTCCATCGCAAATCCTATCGACCTGCCTTTATTTAGGATTTTAGAAATTTCGTATAAATCCTTTTTAAACTTATCATTGGATAAAGTATCAGCGGTAATTTCCATACTTTTTACAATTGGCACTCCGCTTTTAATTAAAGTACCAAGATTACGGGTAAACCTGGCGTTTTGGGAGTATGAAACTAAAATACCTACAACGGGTAATTTAATAAGCAGTATATGCCAATAAAACCGGATTCTTTCAATCCGTACTAAAAATTTCACTAAAACCATTAATACTCCGATTAGGACAAATATAATCACTCCGTGGCTTTGCATAAGCCGTGCAAACCAAAGTAATATTTTGGTTGTCACCGGTAGCTCGATGTCAAACGATTCAAAAAATTCAACAAGTCTCGGTAATATAAAAATACTCAAAAACACACCCAGAACAAGCATTGCGGTCAAAATAATCCCCGGATACAATAGCGCAGCTTTAACTTTTTTTCGGAGATTATAATCTTTCGTCATCTGAAGCGTCAAAAATTCAAGATTCTGTTCCAAAGTACCCGACTCTTCGGAAATTTGAATCAAACTTATATAAAATTGGTCAAATATTTTTGGGAAATGCGAAAGTGACTTTGACAGTGTTTGTCCGTTGTCTACTTCACTCAATACCTTTTTCAAAACTAACTTAAAGGATTGTGATTTTGTCTGCAAGATTAAAGTTTCAATACTTTCGGGAAGAGGAATCCCTGCTTTAAACATTGTAGAAAGGTGCTTCGTAAAAAGAACTTTTTCCTGGTTAGATATTTTGGTATTTTTACCTACGGCAGGTGTAAACATAATTATTGCTTAGTGACTCTCAAAATTTCTTCAAGAGTCGTAACTCCTTCAATCATTTTTTTGACACCGTCCTCAAACATTGGCGTCATTCCGTTTTTAACGGCAATTTTAGCAATATCTGATGCATTTTTCTTTTCATTTATTGCCTTTTTAATTTCGTCATTTACCAATAACACTTCAAAAATTCCGATTCTACCTACATAACCGGTATCGTGGCAAACATCACATCCTTTTCCTTTATAAACTCTGGTTTTTGTGCCTTTAGCGTATCGTTTAAAAAGTGGTTTAAGAGTGCTTAAATCCAAATTTTGTGATAACTGATCACTAAAATTTTCCTTTTCTATATCCAGTTCTCTTGAAAACCTACATTTTAGACAAATTTTTCTGACCAGCCTTTGAGCAATTATTACATTTACAGTTGAGCTTATTAAAAAAGGCTCGACTCCTAAATCAAGAAGTCTAGGAATTGATGTTGCCGCGTCATTAGTATGAAGAGTTGACAATACAAGATGTCCTGTCAGGGCTGCGTTTACTGAAATTCCAGCAGTTTCTGTATCCCTGATTTCCCCTACCAGCATAATATCCGGGTCCTGCCTTACTAAAGACTTTAGTCCATTGGCAAAAGTAAGATTTGTCTTTTCGTTTACTTGGACCTGATTGACCCCTTCTATTTCATATTCAACCGGATCCTCGATGGTCATAATGTTAACTTCTCTTTTATTTAAAATCTTAAGAATTGCATATAAAGTTGTTGTTTTTCCCGAACCGGTCGGACCAGTGGCTAAAATCATTCCATGTGGTTTATTATAAGCATCGACTAATTTCTTCGTATCACTTTCAGATAAACCTAAATCGCTCAGTGAATACCGGCGGGACTTATCAGACAAAAGCCTCATAACAACTTTTTCTCCAGCCGTTATGGGAATTATTGATACTCTGATATCAATCGTGCCGTCTTCCAGTTTGTAAGAAATTTTTCCGTCCTGTGGGGTTTGGTGCTCGTCGGTTCTTAATTTTGCCATGACTTTTACACGGGTAACCACTTGTTCCTGAATTTCTTTAGGTAGAGATACTATGTCATGTAAGATTCCATCAATTCTAAACCTTACTAATGACTTATCCTCATAGGGCTCTATATGAATATCCGACGATTTATTTTTATATGCGTACGAAACTGTAATATCCACTATTTTAATAATCGAGAGTTCGTTTTTTTCTGTTTTTTTAGCAGTTGATATACTTTCATCCAGTATTTTCTGGTACGCAAGGGTGATGTCTTTAGTATAGTTATTAAGAGCATCGATAATATCTTTTTCTGTTGCATAATGCACAATTACCGACTCGCCTGTCTTTTTTTCAATAAAGCTAATTATCTGTTCATTTTCAAAATTGCAGGTTGCAACATGTAGTCCCTCTTTGTCCTTTTTAAAAGCAACAACTTTATTATTCTTAGCAACAATCTCCGGAATTATTTGAAGAATTTTGACATCTATTGTCAAATTACCAAGTATTATAAATGGCCAGTCTAACTGATCCGCAATTATCTTTCCAAGATCGTCTTCAGAAATCAAATTTTCTTCAACTAACAATTTATTAAAATCGACTCCCGTTTCTTGACTCTTTTTTTGTAATTCCTCAAACGCTTCGTTTGAAGCAATTCCATATTCGTTTAGTGTTTTTTTAAATTCCTCGTAATTAAATATCATACACTTTCAATATTACCAACTAATAGAACCTAATTCCATCAGAAAATCTAAAAAAAACGAGCCTAAGGACATAATTTTCAAAAATAAATCCCAAATATGTTAGGGTGTATTTGTTTTGGGTAGAAGTAGCGTTTTAATTTTATTACCCAAATCTTTCATCGACAGGCCTGATTTAATAATATAATCATCGGCACCCATTTTTGTTGCTTTTACTATATCTTCACTCTGACTCAAGTTTGATGCCACTAATACCGGGACATTTTTCCACCT
>LBVN01000010.1 GCA_000993115.1 Candidatus Woesebacteria bacterium GW2011_GWB1_38_8b | reverse complement strand
TACCTTGAGAGGTATCACTACCATAGGCCACATATAGGCCTGGGCATGAAACCTCCGTTAGAGAGGGTCTAGTGTCGGATATTTACGGAAACATACCGGACTACAGATTTCCGGGCAAGTGATCATTTAATAGAGCTTGAGAGATATTTGGGAAAGGGCCGCGTTGACGTCTGCGTAGTTAATAAAAGTAAAAAACTTCCGGAGTCACTTTTGACCAGGTATCAGGAAGAAAAAGCGGGACTTGTTGTTGATGATTTAAACGGAGTTGGAGCAAAAAAAGTAATTAGAGGAGATTTTATTTCAAAAATCGCTTACGAGAAATCTGAGTCGGATATATTAACCAGAAGTTTGGTGCGCCATGATCCCGATAAACTCGCCAAGGCAATAAATTCTATTCTTTGAGAACCACTTGAAGAATCTTTGCTTCCGAATTATACTAACTTTGTAATGGAAGGATGCACTTTTTGTTCGATAGTTAAAGGAGATGTTCCGGCGTTAAAGGTTTACGAGGACAATGATTTCGTTGGATTTTTGGATATCGCTCCGCTGAATGAAGGCCATGTTTTGCTGGTTCCGAGAATTCATTACCGCTGGACTTGGGATGTCCCAAATTTCGGAGAATATTGGGAAGCTGCCAAAAAAATTGCTCAAGCACAAATTAAGGGTTTAAATGCAAATATGGTTGAGTTTCTTACTCATGGAATGGATGTTCATCACGCGCATATTTGGATTGTGCCAATTTACGCAAATGAGAATTTCATTGACTCCAAGACTAGAAATAATTTTGACGAAGGGAAAATGATGGATATTTCGGAAAAAATTAAAAAGGCATTATGATTGCCGATACAATTACTGCAAAAATCGGTGATGCTCTGAAGGCAAAAGATGAACTTCGATTATCCGTTTTAAGGATGCTCTCAAGTGCTCTTAATTATGAAAAAATTGCAAAGCAGCATGATTTGAATGAGCAGGAAGAGATCGCGGTTGTCAGGCGGGAAGCAAAAAAAAGAAATGATTCAATTGATAGCTTAAAAAATGCACTCGGTAAACAGACCTCGGCTGGAGGAGACAGCGAAATAAATGTAAGAATTGAGAAAGATCAAAAAGAGATAGATATACTAAAAGAGTATTTACCGGCAGAAATGGATGAAACTGAGCTTCAAAAATTAGTCGACGATGCAATTTCCGAAACAGGTGCGACGAGTATTTCCGATATGGGTCGTGTTATTGGGATTGTTATGGGAAAAGCTGCAGGAAGAGTCGAAGGTGGAAAAGTTTCGCAGGCCGTCAAAAACAAACTTGTTTAAACATATTACTTCTTAGTATATTGACGCAATACTTTTACGGGTTATATTAAATAGACACAGGGTTTAACATGTTAAAAGTTCTTATTAAAAAACAATCAAATTATCCGATTAGTAATTTAAAAATTAGAAAGACATTAGAGGCCTTTTTTGAAAAACACGGTATGGTTTCTGACTCTGTCGTTTATGTTTCAATTGTCGGTGAAAAGACTATGCTTGAGTTGGCAAGAAAATACTTAGGAGAAAAAAATACGTTACACAATGTTTTGTCTTTTACCGAAGGAGAGACCAAGGGAGAATTTGTTTACCCTAATGACAAAATGCTGCGTCTTGGTGAAATTATTCTTTGCTACCCAAAAATATTTTCAGAAGCGAAAGAGGAAGGTGTGATGATTGAAAAAAAAGCTCTTGATTTAGTTGAACACGCAGGTTTGCATTTGATGGGGATACACCATGAATAGGTTATAGGTAGTAGGATATAGGATGTAAGATTTTTATTTTATATAAATCTGTTCTTATAATAATTTATCACTCATAACTTATCGCATATAACTTAGTTTATGACGTTTTATCTTAAATACCGCCCGCAGACTTTTGAAGAATTGGACTTAACCAGTGTCCGCGAATCCCTGAAAAAAATAGTGCAGGGTAACGTACCGCATGCATTTTTATTTTCCGGTCCGAAGGGTACCGGAAAAACTTCTGCTGCAAGAATTTTGGCGAAAGCTATAAACTGTACGCATCGCGGAAAGGGAGTCGAACCGTGTAATGAATGTGATTCCTGTGTGTGTAATAAATGTGATTCCTGTGTAAGTATTACAAAAGGCACTAATGTTGATGTTGTCGAAATGGATGCTGCAAGTCATCGGGGAATTGACGATGTCCGTTCGCTTCGGGAAGCGGTTAAACTAGCGCCGGCGAAACTCGATAAAAAAGTTTACATTATTGATGAAGCTCACATGCTGACGACAGAAGCCTCAAATGCACTCTTAAAAACTTTAGAAGAGCCGCCGGATCATGTAGTTTTTATTTTGGCAACAACTAACTCTGAAAAACTGATTTCTACTATCCGTTCAAGGGTAACAATAATCAATTTTGCAAAAGCAAGTAAGGAGGAGTCATTGAGATCGCTTAAAAGGGTCGCAAATGGAGAAAAAATAAAAATTGACGATGAGACGCTTTCGGTAATTTATAAACATGCTGATGGAGCTTTTCGCGATGCGGTAAAAATTTTTGAACAACTAGTTTCTGAAAAGGTTGAACTAAATAAGAGCGGGGTTGCAAGTTTTCTTGAAAAGTCATCCGCTTTTAATATCGAGGATTTCTTAGAATTTCTTTCTAAAAAAGATGCAGCCAAACTTCTGCTTTTATTAAACGAAGCAATAAAGAAAGGCGCATCCGCAAAAAATCTAACGCAAAATTTGATAGGAAATTTAAGGACAGAGCTTATTAATAGGGTTTCTAAAAACGAAGGTAAGTTTAGCTTGGAAAATTCCGAGATTATTGAACTTATTCAAATTTTAACATCATCGATTCATGATATTTCCGTGTCAACTTTAGAGCAGATACCACTGGAGTTGGTAATTATAGACTGGTGCGAAAAAGGCGGGAATGAGCGTGAGAATGAGAAAGAGTATGAGAATGAGGATGAGAAGTTGGCAAAAGAAAAAAAATTGAATGAGGTAAGAAGCGAGAAGTTAGAAGTTAGAAGTAAAAATCGGGGAAATGAAATTGTGGTGGAAGTGACAGACGAGAGTAAAGAGGAAAACATCCTAAAACAGACCGAAATTTCGGATGAGGTTTGGTCAAAAATACTGTTTATGATACGGACAAAAAATGCTTCAACGGAAGCTTTACTTCGTGCGGCTAGACCTGTTTCGTTTGATGGAAAAATAGTTACACTTGCGGTTTATTATTCATTCCATAAAGAAAAGCTTGAAAGCAGTCCCCACAGAAATTTATTGGAGGATGCGTTGTCCGAAATATTAGGAACATCTGCCCGGATATTTTGTAAACTTGCCGAGCCACCTATTAAAAATGTAGTCGCAAAAAGCGAAAGTGGCCCGGTAAACACTGTGAATGAAAAGATCGGAGTAACGGATGTTGTATTAACCGAAGAAAAAGATGATGAAGTAATAAGAATTGCTAAAGAGATCTTCAGTAACTAAACCGACAACAGTATTATTATTTTGATAATTGGAATTTATTATATTTTAGAATAAAATACATATCATGTTCGACAAACTAAAACAGGGACAGCAACTTATGAAGATGCGCCAGCAGGCGGTTGCGCTTAAGAAAGAGCTCGAAAAAATCGAGCATATCGAAGAGCGAAGTAGCATTAAAGTAAAAGTAAACGGTGCTCAGGAAGTGACCTGGATAGAAATCGATGGTGAGTCACGTGAGGATTTGGTAAAACTGATTAATGACGCAATGAAAGAAGTCCAGAAAAAATCCGCAAAAAAAATGATGGAAATGGGCGGGGGATTGGGTGGATTATTAGGCGGAATGGGTCAATAAAACTTCCATAAGCAGCATCCTCAATGACAATTTGTATTTACTTTGTTAGAATGTTTGAGATATGAAAATTCCGCGTGCGTTGAATGATCTAATTGAATCTTTTCAAAAACTACCCGGAATTGGTCCAAAAACAGCACAACGTCTTTCATATTATTTACTTCATGTTCCGGAAAGTGAACTTGAAAATTTTGCCCAACATCTTACAAACCTCAAAAAAAATACAGTGCTTTGTTCGGTTTGTGAAAATGTAAGTGAGTCAGACCCTTGCCCGATTTGTTTGGATCCACACCGCGAAAAAGAAATTATTTTAGTGGTTGAACAACCATTGGATGTTTTGGCAATCGAGCGTACGGGAAAATTTAAAGGTGTATATCATGTTTTACATGGTGCAATCAGCCCTTTGGATAATATAGGTCCGGATGAAATATTTATTGACCAGCTATTGGGTAGGGTTGGAAAAAATGGAGTAACGAAACTTAGCGAAATTATAATCGCAACCAATCCGACAATGGAAGGAGATGCAACCGCGATGTATTTGTCCAAAAAATTGAAAGCGGCAAATGATAAGATTCAGGTAACAAGACTTGGCATGGGAATTCCGACGGGGGCAGATTTGGAGTATGCTGATGAAACGACATTGACCCAGGCGATAGAGGGAAGAAGAGTTATGTAAGTTGTAGGTAGTAAGATATAAAAAGTAGGTTTATGAAACAGGCAATAAAATCAGCAGGCGATAAAGCAAGAGCAGCGGCGGCACAAACAACAAAACAAATTGCCCAAGAGTTGTTGGAAATTCCGAAACAGGCAGGAGCTGAAGCGGTAGGTGTAAAAACCCCCGGAACATTTCCTGATGTGCTTGAAAAACCAGCACAAAGCCAAACTCCTACTTACGATCCTAATAAGAAAGAACCGGAAGACCAAAATCGGCTTGATTATTTAGAGAGGGAACTTGAGGATTTAAAACGAAAAAGAGAGCTTGAGAAACAACAAAAAGCCTACGAAGAAACTGAAGTTAAGAAACGCGAAGATGAAGAAAACCAAAAAAGGATGCAAGCAATAATCTCTCCTCCTAAAAGAAAACTCCGAATGCCAAGTTTTGGTCAAAAAAAATCAAAGGGAACGGGAGAAATGTTAAAATCCTCGAAATAGTATTGGATGTTGCGTTTTTTTAAATGTTACCAGATAATATCTTTATGAAATTTAAAAATAGTTGTTGTAAAAATAGCTTGCAGTAGTCCCTTTTTCAAGGGATTAGTTGCAAGAGGTACAAAACCAAGCATAGCTTGGTTTTTTGTTTTATATGAAAGATTTTAAAAGCGAACTTAATAAAATAAAAGGTAAAACGTTGATGGTTATATTTCCTCATCCTGATGACGAGTCTATGATGACAGGGGGTTTATTGAGTACTGCTCACAAACTGGGAATACGAACAGTAGTTGTAACAATAACAAAAGGTGGAGCGGGAAAATTCACATTCATCCCAAAGGAAAATCAACTACAGAGGTAAGGTATTTTGAGTTGAAAAAAGCCTGCGAAAGACTTTGTGTTTCGAAACTTTATGTGTCTGATTTTCCCGATGGTAATCTAGTTGGAGAGGAAAGTAAATGGAGTGTTTGGCTTATGGAAAAAATTAAAAACGAGAAACCAAAACTGATTGTTACCTACGACATCTCCGGATTAACAGGACATCCTGATCATATTGTCCTTTCTAAAGAGGTCTTATCAATCGCACACGAGCGAAGTCTTAATCTATATTGGGTTTCTTTAAGTGAAAAATTAAAAAAATGGTTTGTTCCGAAAGAAGTTGAAGGAAATTTTTGTGAACCGACACATGTTTTGGATTTTGGAAATTTATGGGTAAAAAAGTGGCTAGCTGTAAAATCTCACAAAAGTCAAAGATATGCTCAGGTAAGAATTACTTTTCCCCTATTTTTATATTTGTCGATTTATCACTTTGAGTGGTACCATAAGGTAGATTTTAAAAGAACATATAAGGTTAAATATATGGATTTTAAGATATAAATTGTTACTATGCGTTTGTATAACACACTAACCAGAAAAATTGAGGAGATTAAACCTGCTCGAGAAGGTGAAGTGGGCATATATTCCTGTGGCCCCACGGTTTATTGGAACCAACATATTGGGCACATGTATGCATACGTTCAGTGGGATATTTTAGTTCGTTATCTAAGATCCAAAGGCTTCAAAGTAAAGCGGGTGATGAATATTACTGATGTAGGGCACATGACTAGCGATGAAGATGCCGGGGAGGACAAAATGGAAAAAGGTGCAAAAAGAGAAGGACTGACTGTGTGGCAGATTGCACAAAAATATATTGATCAGTTTATGCAAAGCATGGATCTTTTAAATATCACAAAACCTGATGTTTTGTGCAGGGCTACTGAACACATACCTGAGCAAATTGAGTTAATTAAAAAAATTGAGAGTAATGGTTTTACATATAAAACTTCAACGGGACTTGTATTTGATACATCAAAATTTGCCGGATATGCTGACTTTGCCAAATTAAACTTAAATAAACAGGATTCCGGCTCGAGAGTCGAAGTTGATCCTGATAAGAAAAATCCTTGGGATTTTTTACTGTGGGTTACCAATCAGCCGAATCACATTATGAAGTGGGAAAGTCCATGGGGAGTGGGTTTTCCGGGTTGGCATATTGAGTGCACCGCCATGTCTGTTAAATATTTGGGGGAAACATTTGACATTCATACAGGTGGAAAAGAACATATTCCGGTTCATCATACTAACGAAATTGCCCAAGGTTTCGGAGCTATTGGTCATCAGACTGCCAATTATTGGATTCATAACGAATGGTTAACCCTGAAAGGTGAAAAAATGAGTAAGAGCTTGGGAAATGTTTATACTGCATCGGACCTTGAGAAAAAAGGCTATGATCCTCTGGCTCTTCGATACTTAATTTTGACATCACACTATCGGCAGGGAATAAATTTTTCATTTGAATCTCTTGATTCGGCTCAAGTTGCACTAAATAATTTGCGAGAACTGGTTTTAGCGGCAAAATTTGATAAGGGTCGCCCAACTTTATCTGCCGAAAAACGGGAGAAGGTAGATGGTTTTATTTCGGAATTTGACGAAGCTTTGGGAAACGATTTAAACGTTTCCAAAGGCCTTGCGGTTTTATGGAAAGCATTAAAAAGTAACATTCCTTCAGAAGACAAATATGATTTGGCAATAAGTTTCGATGAAGTTTTGGGACTGCGTTTGAATGAGTTAAATTCTAAAGTGCAGGATACACCCGAGGAAATAACTAAGCTTGTAAATAAACGGGAAGAATACAGGAATAATCATGATTTTGAAAATGCCGATAAAATGCGGGAGGAAATTGAAAAACTTGGTTTTGTTTTGGAAGATTTACCAACAGGTGTAAAAGTTAAGCCGAAAAAATAATTCGTAATTTTTAATAAATCACTGCCTATGCAATTTAAAGCTGTAATTTTTGATCAAGACGGAACCGTTGCTGACCACGAGCTCAATTACGAAGAGGCTTTTAAAATTGTGCTTGCGAGAAACGGTGTAAATCCGGGAAAACATTTTTACCATCAAAGGGGAATTGGGGTAGTTGAGAATTGGACTGCCTTCAAAAATACTTTTGACATTGATCCCGAAAAAACAGCTGAAGAGCTTGCAACTGATACTCAGGAAGAATTTAAAAAAACGCTGGATAAGTCGAAAATAATGCCAGGATTTTTGGACTTCGCGAGAAAATTAAAGAAAAACGGAATTAAATTGGGATTGGCAACTTCAAATTCAAAAGAGATTGTATATAAAATCAGTAAACTATTAGGTCTCGACGGCGTTTTTGACGCTATCGTAACAGGTGAAGAAATAAAAAATAAAAAACCCGACCCCGAAATTTTTTTAAAGATTGCACAAAAGCTAAAAGTATACCCATACGAGTGCTTCGTCTTTGAAGACTCGGCTTCGGGAGTAATTGCTGCTCAGAAAGCGGGAATGAAAGTTGGAGTCGTACTTCGAAATAATCATGATCATCCGAAGTTTGACCACGCCGATCTTTTGATTGAGGATTTTACGTCAGTTCCTGAAGGGTTTTTTGGACTTTAAGAACGACCTTCTTGTAACACATTAAAAGAAAATGTAAATTTAGTTATGGTTAGAAAGTGTGTGTTTTTGTTTATTGCTGTTTCTGTGTTTCTTCTTACATACGGGCATTTTGTTAGGCCTTCAAATGCCCAGGAAGAAACTGCGGGGACAACTGCTCCTCAAAGGCAGACAAAAATAAATTATGACAAGTCGTATCAGGATTATGTCCTAAAGGTCCAAGAGTATAAAAAAGCGCATGAATTGTACGTTACCGCAAAAGCTCAATATTTGCGTATCAAGACTCAAAAATCAGAAAGTACGCTCATGGACGCAGGAATGACAGTTTTGAAAGTTCGTGATGAGGTGATTATTTATTACCTCGACACGTTAATGAACAGACTCAAAGATACGGATGGAGCAACCGACGCTTCAATTAAAATGCTCCAGACTAAGGCTGACGAAGAAGTGAAGTGGTATGAAACACATATTTTATCTCTTCCCACATCATCTTCGCTAACTGATTTGACGGAGGATTCTACTGAAGCACAGTCCAGGAAAAAAGATAATACAGATAAACTCATTTATGAAATTCTTCTTAACATTTCTTATGCCGTTACGGAAGATTATTCAACAAGATTTAGCGATTTATTAGGGGCCTTTACCCAAAAATTCGATATAATCCGTGCAGATACGAGAGAAGGTTTTGCCTTTGATGCGAAAAAAGTTGCGCTTATAGATAAATATATAGATGAAATGGAAATAATCATTGAGCGAAGCAATGACAAAAGAGAAACGACATACGTCGAGATTGCGAAGGTAAAATATAAAACTGTCGCTGAATACAATAGTCTTTTGAAATCTTTAATTGAAGCGACGCAGTATCAGAAAGATGCAACATTTGAACTGATCGAAACTATCGGTGAAGTTAAAACTGATGAAGTTAAATAAAATGGCAGATACGCAATCAAATTCTAATCAGACTAAAAAATCAACTGTAAAAGTTATTGGTGGCGGTTTTTCAAAATGGTTTGGTATGTTGACGGGTAGGGGAGCTTCTCAATCAAACCCAATTCAAGTCCAAAACAGTCAACTGGTAGATAAAAAAAATCAACCCCTTGAGGAAGACAGTGTTGCCGAAGATATTAAAAAAGCGAAGAAATTATTAAGTCTGGGAATGCAAAAATTTTCAAAAAGTGCGGGACCATCTGTACAAAAAGGTAAAGAAATGGAGAGTAAGGGTGTTGAATATGCTAAAAAAGTCGTTGACATTGATTTTACAAAAAAAGCAGTCAAGATATTTTTGGTTATTATTTTTGTTTTAATTATTCTTTTTGTTGCTTCTCGGGTACTTGACTTAACCAATAAAAATGGAGGAGATACAAATGTTCCCACCCCCACAAACGTCCCAACTGCACCTCCTTATAAACGAACTGAGCCTTCAATTTATGACAAAGATGCAACAATATTAAAAATTGAAGAAGATGCAAAAGTTTTACTTAACGAAATTGTCGGAAAATCGCTTGATGACGATTCAATTTCTCCACCAAACCTTGATGTAAATATCAACTTCGAGAGATGAAGTGGTTCACAAGATGTTAATTTTCTTGAGGGAAAACCTTTCAACTTTAAGTCCGATATAATCTATAAAAGGGAATTTGTTTTTTATTTCACTCCTGAATTTTTCTGATAAGCCACCAGAGAATTTATTGTACATTCCACGCTCCTGATTTGCGCAAAGTCTGTCTTCGTAGTCCTGTATGAGCCTTAGAATTTTCTCGCCGACTGTATTAAATTGTTCCTGAATGATGTCGCCTTTGTCTTTGTATTCATCGTGAATTTTTTTAAATTCGTCAAATACAGCTTTGTTTTCCTCAAGCATTTTATTTATATATTCCTGATATCTTTTTGACATTTCAGAAAAATTCTACAGTTTTAAAAATAATAGTTCCATAGTCATTTTAAATCAATATGTTAGTAAACATTTTGATTGGCAAGCTTTGAATTCCTATTTATCAAACTCAAAAACCAACATCTTGTATCGAGTTTGCTATAAAAGGAAATTAATTTCTGGTATACTTTTTGACATGGAACTAAAGGGAAAGACGGTAGTATGTGTTTTTGCACACCCGGACGATGAAGCATTTGGACCGTCAGGAACAATTGCAAAATTAGCTAAAGATAATGAAGTATATATTTTATGTGCTACACGTGGGGAAGCCGCGGGTCAGACTCAAAAAAATTTGGGTGAAATTCGCTCTAATGAGCTTCTTAAATCGGCTAATATTTTGGGAGTTAAAAGTGTTGAGTTTTTAGGCTTTATCGACGGTGAGCTTTCGAATAATTTATACCACCAGTTAGCGGATAAAATAGAAAGCCGGCTTAACGAGCTCAAACCTGATTTATTAATCACATTTGAAACAAGGGGAGTATCCGGTCATGTGGATCATGTAGTAGTAAGTCTGGCAACTAGATTTGTGTTTGAAAAAACGGGTATTAACGAACTTTGGTACTATTGCCTTAGCTCGCTCGAGAGAAAACTTATTAAGGATTATTTTGTTTATTTTCCTGACGGATATGAGAAAGAAAAGGTAGATAAAGTCGTTGATGTGAGCGATAGCTATGAAACAAAGATTAAAGCAATAAATGCACATGAATCTCAAAAGGGAGACATAGAGGTAATAATGCAAATTTTGGAAAAAACTCCCAAAGAGGAATATTTTTTGGTGGTTAAAAAGTGAAAATTGACAGATTTCGTTTGGGTCCAAACTGTGATGATCCGGTATTTTGTTTTTTAACTGGTACTTGTTATTGTGCGTGGTTGTTAGATATTGATACACAATTGGTAAAAAAAGGTGTGCCTCAATATGCAGAAGATCATCTCGAACGATTAGATTGCGAAAGCATACCTGGCAGACAAGCAAGAACTTCAGCAAGGTTTTTGGTAAGCAGATGTGGTGGGATAAAACCTTGACATATTTATTACTGGCTTCATAATTAGAACATGTTTACTTTACCGGAACTTCCTTATAAATACGATGCACTCGAGCCTTACATTGATGCTAAAACTATGGAAATACACCATGGTAAACATCATCAGGCATATGTTGATAATCTGAATAAAGCTTTAGAAAAATATCCGCAGTTTGTTGATAAAAATATTGAAGATATTTTGTCCGACATTAATTCAATTCCTGAGGAAATACGACAACAAGTTTTAAATCACGGCGGCGGTCACGCAAATCATAGCTTTTTCTGGAAAAACTTAGCTCCTAATGCGAAAGAGGTTCCTGGTGGTGAATTTATAGAAGCAATTAAAACGGTATTTGGTGATTTTGATAAATTTAAAGAACAATTCAGTGCCAAAGCGATGGGAGTTTTTGGAAGCGGATGGGCATTTTTAATTTTAACCCCTGATAAAAAACTGGCTCTGAAGCGGCATTCGTTTCAAAATAGCCCATTATCGGATGGCAATGTGCCTTTACTTGCTATAGATGTCTGGGAACATGCATATTATCTTAAATATCAAAATCGTAGAGCAGAATATGTGGAAGCATTTTGGAATATTGTAAATTGGGGTGAGGTGGAAAAAACGTTCGATTTAGCTTCCAAATAGGGATTTTGACTGAGTGCTGTGTACTTAGCGTTTTCTTTAATTTTTAAGTGTCTTAGACTATAATTGTGAGGAATGGACAGGCGAAAATTTACACTTGGTATCCTCAAAAATCACAAAGGATTTGACAAACAGGAAGAACAGTCAAGACAAGAAATTATCAGGTTTGTTAGTTCTCACAAAGAATGTTTCCAAAACGACTTTAGACTTGGTCATATAACCGGTTCTGCATTTGTGGTTGATAGAAAGATGGAATATACCCTACTTACTCACCATATCCATTTAAATAGATGGTTTCAGTTTGGTGGCCATTCTGATGGGGATTGGAATTCGCTTGAAGTTGCTTGGCGAGAAGCTCACGAAGAATCGGGGCTAACAACTCTAGAATATGTACCGGGGTGGAAAGGCATATTTGATGTTGATGTGCACAATATTTTACCAAGGGAAGATATGCCTGAACACAAACATTATGATATTAGAATATTATTAACCGCAGACATGAGTGAGCCTTATATAATATCTCACGAATCACATGACTTACAATGGATCAAGTTGGAAGAAGCCCGCAAATATAACACTCAACACGCATTCTTAAGATTGGTCACAAAGACGAAGTGTATTAAGACATAATAATGGTCTGGTTAAGTGACAGATTGGGCTTACACAATGCGTATGGTAACATTTAATAATGGCCAGGCTTACTTACGACGAGCTTATTAAAAAGCATCTTCAGATTTTGAAGGGTTTGCAGACGAAGTCGGGGCTTTTTTTGGCTTCAAAAGAAGGAGTGGGAACAGGATACGACAAATCCTGGCTTAGGGATAATTTTTACGAAACTATTGCTTTTGAAGTAATCGGGGATTGGAAAACTGTTGAAAAGACTTATCATGCAATACTCGAAATATTCTTGCGTTACGAGGAAAAAATCGACTGGGCAATAACTGAACACCCTAAAGAATCATTTAAGCGGATTCATGCAAGGTTTCATCCGGAGAGCTTTGATGAATTTTGGGAAGAGTGGGGAAACAAGCAAAACGATGCGATCGGCTGTATTCTATTCCGTTTGGGTGAGTTGGAGATAAATCAGAAAAGGTCGGTTTTAAAAAAACCGGAACACTTTCGTGTTGTTAATAAACTGGTTCGGTATTTGGAAGCAATTGAGTATTGGCGCGATCCCGACTCGGGAATATGGGAAGAAGCGGAAGAGCTTCATGCATCAAGTGTAGGAGCTTGTTTGGCGGGCCTACGGTCTATTTCTAAAGTTGCCCAGATTGAAGTCCCTGCATCCCTAATCAAAAAAGGAGAAGATGCTCTTAAAGTTTTGCTTCCGAGGGAATCAGGTAGTAAATTTGTCGACTTATCTTTGCTTTCACTGATTTGGCCTTATGATGTAGTCTCTGAGGATCAAAGGATGGAAATTCTGGATAATGTTGAATATCACCTTCTTCGCGATCGGGGAGTAATCCGTTATAAAGGGGATCAGTATTACAATAAAAACCAGGACAAAGTGAGTGAGGAAGCCGAGTGGACTTTTGGTTTAGCTTGGCTTGCAATCATATATCAGAAATTGGGATATGATGAGAAATCAATCGATCTTATTAAAGATTTAATTGCCGCTGATACACCAAATGGGCTACCCGAACTTTATTTTTCAAACTCGACTGAATATAATGATAATACCCCTTTGGGTTGGAGCGAATCGCTGTTTATAGTTGCGCTTTACGAAATGGAGAGGTAGTGAATTAGATTAAAAATGTGTTAACATAAATTATGGATGGTATAAATAATTCACCTGAAAAATTGCCTATCGAATCCGGCATAAATACTGCCTCACCGTTTGCAAGAGACCCTTCAAAAAATAATAAAATTACGGCTGCAGGTATATTTGTAATCGTTTTTTCCTTTATGATTTTCTTTGGGCTGTATACTTTTGCTAAAAAAGATAAAAGTATAAATATTCCCAAACCAGGCGGAAGTGACAGTAAAAGTTTAGAGGTTAAAAAGTTCGAATCAGAAGCCGAATTTAAAGCATTCTTAGTCGAATCGAAGAATTTGGCTGGAAGCGCCGGATATGTCAGTTTTGGGGCTTTGGAAGATAGTGTGTCACTTCCGACTATTGGTGGTTCGATGGGTCTTAATGCGATGGAAGCGCCCTTGATGGAAAAACAAACGGCAACAGTTGATCGCTATTCTCAAACAAATGTTCAGGTTGCAGGAATTGATGAGCCGGATATCTTAAAAACTGACGGAAAAAATATTTTTTATTCCGATTCCGGAGGTTACTTTGGAACTCCCATGCCTTTTGTATTAAGACAAACTGTTGAAGACACGCAGGCAACGGTTTCGGAACCATCATCCGGAAGTGGGGTTAGCTCATCATCTAAAATAATTGCGCCTGATTCAATGCCTGTTTACCAAAATAAAGTAAAAGTTATTTCGGCATTTCCTCCGGGGGACCTTAAAAAAGAATCGGAAATCAATGGGCAGGGAGAAATGTTACTTACAAATAATATTTTAGTAGTTTTTAATTACAACAAAATTTCCGGCTATGATGTGAGCAACAAAAAAAATCCTATTTTAAAATGGAGTTTGGATTTGGACCAGGAAAGCTCGAGCCAGATAGTCACATCACGGCTTAAAGATGGAAAAATATATTTGGTTACCAGAAACTATGTTAACGATTTTACTCCGTGTGCAATTCCCGTTTTTGCAGGCGATAGGTTAACAATTGCTTGTACTGATATTTATCACCCAGGAATAAATGTTTCGGTTGATTCGGTAATTACTGCGATGGTTGTTGATCCACAGAGCGGAAAAATCGATAAAAAGATATCGTTTGTCGGGTCAAGCGGTCAATCGATTGTTTATATGTCACAGGACAATTTATATGTAACTTATGCCATAAGTGAAGATGCGACCGCATTTATGTATAATTTTTTGGTTACAAAAGCGTCCGATTTGTTCCCGCAAAGTGTTTTGGAGAAGCTAAAGAAACTTAACAGTTATGATATTTCCAATAGTAGCAAATCCCAAGAGCTTCAGATGATATTGAGCCAATATCAGGCAAGTTTAGGCAAAGACGAGCGTCTTCGGGTAGAGAACGAATTACAAAATAGGTTAAAAGATTATGCCAAAGAACACTCAAGAGATTTAGAAAAAACGGGAATTGTTAAAGTCGGCCTCGATAAGTTTGAAGTTACCGGCACAGGAAGCGTTTCCGGAAATCCTTTAAATCAATTCAGTTTGGATGAGTACCAGAATAATTTACGGATTGCCACAACTACGGGAGGAAGTTGGGGAAGCATGGCATCTGAGTCTTTTAGCGATGTTTATGTATTGGATAAAGATTTAAAAAAGTCAGGTGAAGTTCTTGATTTAGGAGTTGGAGAGCGGATTTATTCGGTGAGATTTATAGAAGGACGCGGATACGTTGTGACTTTCAAGCAAACCGATCCGTTTTATGTTTTGGATTTGGCAAACGAAAACAATCCAAAAAAAGTAGGAGAACTTAAAATACCGGGATTTTCTTCGTACCTCCACCCCCTAAAAAATAATTTGATTTTGGGGGTTGGACAGGAAGATCGACAGGTGAAGCTGTCAATATTCGATGTCAGCAGTCCGAGTGATCCGAAAGAAGTCGAAAAATATAATTTGGATGAGTATTGGACTGAGGTACAAAATAATCATCATGCATTTTTAAATGATTCAGAAAAGGAAGTTTTCTTTATCCCCGGAGGAAAAGGCGGATACGTCTTTTCGTACAAGAATGGGTTGTCACTTACAAAAGCAGTTGCCGATTATTCAGTCAAGCGCGCACTTTACATAAATAATTATTTCTACATTGTCGGAGATAATAAAATAAGCGTCTTCAACCAAAGTGACTGGACGCTTGTTAATAGCTTGGATTTGAATTAAACCTCTTGATATCTTCATAGTTTTTAAGCGAGAATGAAATATAGGTAGTAGGTAGTAGGAGGTTATGCTTAAGAAGATATTTGTAACAGTATTAGTCGTAAACTTTTTGGTGCTAAATGTAGCAGTTGGTTATTTGGTGTACAAACAGGTAACAGATGTAGATCAGGAATCAGACGAGTCGGTGACAGATGATTTTTTGGTTAGTCAATTAAATCAGGATAATAATAAAGAGGATTTTGTTTGTGATGAAAACTGCCAAAGAGTAATCAGGGAAAAAGTTACGGCGCTTATCCCTACTCAAACCACCGGAATTCCTGTGAAGTTGACTCCTATTCCGACCGTAAAACCCACTAAATCAAGATTTTTCTCATATATTCCGATTCCAGGGAGTGGAAATACCAGCAATACCGTCTGGACAGACTTGGCCGGAACGGAAATTTCTTTTAGCGTTGGTGATTATGTTGGTTTTAAAGAAGCTTATTTTGAAGTTAACATGAAGCTATTTAACGGCAATGGTATAGCATATTTGCGGCTATATGACGTCACTAATTCGAGGGCTGTCGATGGTAGTGAAATATCAACATCAAGCCAAACTTCAACAGCAGTTTCCTCGGGGAAAATCAGTTTGTGGCAGGGTAATAACAAATATAGGGTTCAGGCAAAATCACTGACGGCTGATACGACTTATTTTGAATCGGGGAGAATCAAGATTATTAATGAACAGTAGACCCATAATTAACAATTATCAATTAGGAATTAACAATTTATGAAGAAAAAAGGATTTCAGCTTCTGGTTTTGGTATTGCTAATTTTAGCGCTTCCTATTTCGATTTTTCTGATCGGAGAGAAAACGACATTTTTTAATAAAGCTTATCTGGAAATAAGCGGCAAAGATGCAAATTTGGAAATCAGTTTGACCGGAACTAAACCTTTCGAACCCAACTGGCAATTTTTTTCGCAGGGAGGCGAGTCCTCAAGCGGAATGCTTACTCCTGCTATCCCCAGTATGAAAAAATTAACACCCAAGTATATTCGTATTGATCACATTTATGATTTTTATGAACCGGTTGGAAGAAATAGCGAAGGTACTATGTTTTATTACGATTGGGAAAAGTTGGATATTGAGATAAAGGCCATCACACAAATGGGTGCAAAGCCGTTTATTTCTTTATCATATATGCCGCCGGCAATTTCGGGTGGAAGTGAAGTAGATTTACCCTTGTCGTGGGCTCGCTGGACCGGTGTTGTCAATAAAACAATAGAACATATAAGTGGACGTGACGGTTTAGCTATCTCAGACGTTTATTATGAAGTATGGAACGAGCCGGATTTGTTCGGATCGTTTAAACTGAAAGGACCAAAAAATTATCTTGAATTATATAAATGGGCTAGTTTAGGGGCTCAATCGGCAAAAAATACGCTTCCTTTTAAATTTGGTGGGCCGGCAACAACCGCTCTTTATAAATCCTGGGTTTATGATTTATTAGCGTATGTAAAAAACAACAACCTTAGAATGGATTTTTATTCGTGGCATAAATACACGCCGTACATGGCTGATTACCAAACCGACTTAAACAATTTGGAGACCTGGAAAAAAGAAATTCCTGAACTAGCCGCAAAGGAGTTGGTTATAACAGAATCGGGGCATACGCCTGAGGTAGACAGTGGTTATGACACAAAATTCTCTGCAATTCATACACTTTCTGTGTTAACCACTAATTTTCCGTTGATTGATAAAGTATTTACTTTTGAGGTGATTGACGGTGAGGGTGTGCAAAAAAATTGGGGGAGATGGGGGCTTCTAACCAACGAGAAATGGGGAATTCCGCAGGAAAAGGATCGTTTTAAAGCACTTTCCTTTTTAAATCAAATGAACGTACCAGGTCTCGCCTTGGAAATAAAAGGGCAGGGGGATTTTGTTAAATCGATGGGTGTAATTAGTGGCCAATCGATTAAACTGCTGATTTTAAATTATGATCCGAACGGAAAACACTTTGAGCGGGTTCCGATTACAATAACAGGCTTATCTACCGGTGAATACAATTATAAATACAGCGAATTTTTGGGAGATTCGTATCAGTTTCCGATTTTAATCAGTGATAATACTTGGAGTACTCATGTTCTTTTTAAATCAAACACGGCGGCAATAATAGAAATTAGCAGATAGCTGATACGAAGTGGTGAGGATAAAATTAATCTATTGAAAATTCTTCGGAATGGATTCGGTAACCCTTAACTTTAACTTTTTTCAACTGGTCTTTTAATGATTTCATCATGGGAGGTGGTCCGCAAAGAAAAATATCTGCCCCGACAAAATCCGGACTGGATTTTGCTAAACTTTCCGTGTTAAATCTACCCATAGTCTTAGAGAAATGAGGAAATAGTTTAAATCCGGAAATTTGCGCGGCAATTTTTTCAAGCTCTTTTTGATAAACTGCCTCATCCGCGGTGCTGACAACATAATACATATCGATTCGGTATGGGTTTGGCATTGCCAGACTTCGGGCCATCGAAATAAAAGGTGTAACGCCAATTCCGCCTGCTATCCAAATTTGTCTGTTTGTTCCGTATCTGTAAAAAGTAAAATAACCAAATGGGCCTTCAATTTCTGCGACAGCATCCTTTTTAAGAAGCTTGATTGTTTCGGTATAATCTCCCGAGCTTTTTATACCTAGTGAAAGTTGTGGGGTATCCGGTGACGAAGTAAGCGAAAATGGATGAGTCTCACGGGTTATTCCAAGAGACTCGAAATTAATAAATATAAATTGTCCAGGCAAATAGTTCATCGGTTTTTCCAAAGGAGACATTACCGCTTCAGTTACATCGTTACCCAGCTTATTAACCGCTTCGACTTTGTATTTATATTTTCTTATTAGAAGTTTATCGAAAATACTTCTGTATAGGTAAGCGGCAATTCCTACTACCGAAATTCCGAGTATATAAATTCGTAGGGGAAGACTTACACTTACCGTACTTGGAATTAAATAAATATGCAGTGAGGCAAGAAAAAGCGAAAGCCCTAGAAATTTATGAGATAGTTTCCAGATTTGATAGGGAAGCTTTATAAAAAAAGTTAATACTAGTGCAATTATCAAAACAGCTAAAGCAGTTAGCCCTAAAAAAACCGGAACATTAGACGGTCCGGCAAAAAGTATTTTTGCTGCAGCAACTACAGATAAAGGAAGATAAAAAAGCGAAATCATAACAGGGTGATAAAGCAGAAAAATTAAGGCAATTGCACCAATAATGTGGTGGATAATATAAATTCTGTTTAACCCTCCGAAATATTTTTCTAAAAAACGCAATCTCGCAGAAAGCATAAAGTTTAAGGAAAATAGTACGCTTCCCATTAGTCCCAGTACTTGACCTGTCGCCAGAAATATATTGTTAACACCGCTTACGTTTGCGTGAGGGTACCAAAACAATAATGGGATTAGAGTAAGGCCGATTATTACGTAATTTCCAATATTATGCCTTGATAATGACAAATAATTTAACATATGATAGCATTATAGACTGTGTCTTCTGATGATGGGAAGAATTAGAAAAATTCTAAGTTCAGTTAATTTCAGGTTATATATAGTCCTTATAGTGCTTTTTGTAAATGCTTTGATATCGGTTGCCGTTGCAGGTAACTTATACCTCAACCGTACAAAAGTAAGTTTGGCAAAGGCTCACAAAGGGGCAATGATTGTTACGGATAGGGGGATAATTGAAATCGCGTTTAATAAAAAAACCCCAATGGCTTCTAAAAACTTTATCGGTCTGACCGAATCAGGATTTTACAATGGCCTGAGAATTCATAGAATCGTACCTAAGGTTTTGATCGAAATGGGCGACCCACTGACCAGGAGCGATGAATTAAAGTCCAAATGGGGCAATGGTGGTCCGGGATATGTTTTTTCTGATGAAATATTTCCTGATGATGTTATGGAAAAAGGGGTTGTTGCCATGGTAAATAACGGACCCAATACAAACGGGAGCCAGTTTTTTATCCTTTCCGAAGACTCAACCTGGTTAAACGGGCAACATACGATTTTGGGTTGGGTTACTAAAGGTCAGGGGATAGTAGATTCGATATCATCCTCACCCGTGAGCATTCTAGGAATTCCCGAGAACGATATTGTTATTAAGGAGGTTATCTTAAAATGAAAATAAAGGTGGTTGTCGGCATCGCTTTGGTCCTGTTTACTATAATAATTGGCTCGATTGGCGTTGCTGGTTTAGTTCTTTATGATCAAAAGAAAAATGTTGGTCCGGCTCAAAAATTGGCATCGACCGACCTTTCGATTTCGGATCAAAATCCATCAGTTCAATCAAATTCCGAGTTGGGTGGAATATCAGCGGAAGTGGTTTCCAGTCATTCTTCATCCTCCGATTGTTGGATGATAATTGATGGAAATGTATACGACTTTACCAAGTTTTTAAATATTCACCCCGGAACATCTGCTACAATGCTTCCTTACTGTGGCCGTGACGGATCAAACGCTTTCGCAACCAAGGACAAAAATCCGGGAACTGCTCATACTTCTATAGCTCGTGATTTATTGGGACAATATTACCTAGGTACTTTAGGAAACGGTTCCGGAAGTAATCTGGCTCAAAATCCGACTATACCAGGAACTAATTCTAAACTAACCCCAACAACGCGACCGGGAACGACTATTCCCACAGGGTCAACAACAAACGTTCCGGCGAGTTCGTCAAGTAATATTTTAACTACAGCAACAGTTTCTGCTCATTCCTCTTCTTCCGACTGTTGGATAATAATTTCAGGTAATGTTTATGCCGTTTCCGGTTACTTAAATTCCCATCCGGGAGGAGCGGGTGTAATTGCAAATTACTGCGGACGCGATGCCTCAAACGCTTTTGCAACCAAAGACAGAAACCCCGGGTCATCTCATTCTAGTTTTGCTGTCAGTCAGCTTTCCGGATTATTGGTTGGAAGAATTGGCACACCAGTAACAGGCAGCGGGAATACAGGTACAAATACGGCCGCGACTCCTACTCCGACTCAGAGAATTAACACTCCGACTCCAACAACCATTCCTGGTGGAGGTGGTGGTGGTGGAGGAGGGTCTGTTACCCTGACAACAACCCAGGTATCGGCTCATAATACCCTTCAGGATTGTTGGATGATAATCTCAAATCGCGTTTATAATTTAACAGGATATATCGCCCAACACCCCGGAGGTCAAAATGCGATATTAAACTATTGTGGAAGGGACGGAACCAATGCATTTGATACACGAGGTGGGTCAGGAACTCATTCAAATAACGCCCGCAATTTATTGAACGGTTTTTATATCGGGGATTTAGGAACAAGCGTTCCTGTTGGATCAACACCGACATCTACACCGCTTCCGGGTAGTGCAACCTCAACTCCCATTCAAAATACCAGTCAAGTGCCATCAGTAGTTCTCCAAAAATATCCTGATGCAACATTAAGAGGAGAAATTGAGTATGAAGATGATGGAAGAATGGAGTTAAAAATAACGACAAGTGGTCAGTGCCGGGATATAAAAATCAACTCTTCAGGGGTAATCAGCGAAGACAAATCGTGTTAAATTATTTATTGGAGGTGATTAATTATGACAGTAAATAAAAAAAAGACTTCAAAAGAAGAATATACAGTAAGCGGAGACAAGTTATTGGAAAAAGTCCGTCAGCTTATTAAAGAAGGAAATGTCAGAAGCATTGTAATTAAAAATAAAAAGGGAGAGCAGATTGTTACTTTTCCTTTAACAATTGGGGTAGTTGGTGCAGTAATTGCTCCGGTTCTTGCTGCGGTTGGTGCAATCGCGGCATTAGTTTCCGAATGTACAATTGTGGTTGAGAGAAAGTAAATTGTTTAAAGACAATAAACATCCAAACACAGAATCTCCTTATTAGGATTACAGTAGCAGCTTGGGTGGGGCGGTATTGGATCAATTGGTATTTCATCCGGTGGGGGAGGAATAACAAATACGCTTACTGGTGTAGGTGTTGGAGTTAATTGAATGAAACCGTCAGGTGGTTCCTCGATGTGAATTGTCGGGGTAGCATATGGCGTCGGAGTAATGGTTGGAATTATAGTCTCTGTCGGTTTTGGGTTTTCATTATTTACAATTCCTGTTGGAGTAGGGGAACGGTCTTCAGGCGGTTTATTTGGTTTATTAATATTCTCTTGTTTGGTTTGTAAATTTGATACCGAGATGTTTGAAACCATTTTATTTTGAATAGCATTTGGCTTACTAATTTCTTTTTGGAGTACCGGTATTGATGAAAACGAAAGAATGACAATTAATAAAGGTACTAAATAATTCAGCATCTTAGTTTGCCCATAATAATTGAAGTCTAACTGTTTGTCAAACACGAAGTAAATTGCCTTAATTGAAATCATGAAGTACAATCGAGTTAAATATGGCAATTAGAACAACAATTCAAATAGGTGACCCCAGGTTGAAGGCAAAAAATGTAGAAGTAAAAGATTTTTCAAATCCAAAAGTAAAAAAAGTTATAAAGGACTTGAAAGATACGATGAGGAAACACGACCTAATCGGAATGGCTGCCCCACAAATAGGTGAAAATTACAAAATATTTATCACTCAACCAAGAAAAACCAAAGCAAGAAAACTTCCGTTTACAGATAAGGTAAGAGTTTATATAAACCCAAAAATTATTAAATTTCCCAAACCGCAAAATATTATTTACGAAGGTTGCGGTAGCGTATTAAACGGAGGATTGTTTGGACCGGTTAAGAGACCTAAAGAGGTTACGATAGTTGCTACCAATGAGAAGGGAAAGAATTTTCAATTAAGGTGCGATGGAATTTTGGCTCGGGTTATTCAGCACGAATATGACCACATGTTTGGAATTGAGTTCACTGAAAAAATAGATGATTATAAAAAACTAATAGCCCGCGAATTTTATTTAAAGAATATTAGAAACTCAAAAGAGCAGTTGGACGCTTCAAAAGTAAATATATTAGAAGCTAAAGATTTGTAGATTATTAATCTTGACACTTTTTTCAGTTGTCTGCTTATTAATTTGATATAATTCCTCAGTTTGATTCCGGTATCTAATTTAACCCTTTCTTTTTCCTGAAGAAAAAATGGTTTATTGAGACAGCATTTTGCAGGACAAAGTTCAATTAGTATAATAATGATATAGCATTTGATTATCAGAAATAATTTTATTAAGATAAGAAATACTAAATGAGAAATTCGTTATTGCAGATTATAACAGCTTCAGATTTTTGTTGTTGCTGTAAGCCACTCTAACTTGGCTTACAGAACTTTGTTTTTAATAGCTTCAATTAATACCAAACTTTTGTAAACCAGAAGGGTAGGTGATAATTATGAAAAATAATACAATTACAAAGTTTGAATTTAACCTAGCTAGGTATATTGTGGCAAATGAAGAGGGAAGTGAACTGATATTGGAAATAGATTATAAAAATAAAACTTTTAAGGTATCAGTATTAAGTGGGGCTAAAGAACCACTTTTTATGAATGATGTAGAAAGGATAGCAAAAGGATTAATAGAAAGGAAACATGGAGAAAATTTTGCATGGAAGTTTCAGAAAGGCAAAATTGATAATTAATTAGAAGTCGAGGGCTCGGAAACTTTACTGCAGGAGAAAGTTGGCATAACTCCGCTTAGGAATAATACTTTGTAAGGTTTATATATAATTTTACAGACCACATTTCTGCTTGGGAAATTAAAAGTTGCAACTACTTCTTCAACGGGTGTTGATGTCGGGATAGGAGTAACAGTTGGCGTTGGCATAATTGTTTCGGATGGGGTGGGAGTAACAGTCTCACTTGGTGTGGGAGTTGGCGACTCTGTTTGAGTTGGAGTCGGAGTTGCGGTCTCTGATGGGGTTGGTGTAATAGTTTCGGTAACTGTTGGGGTTGGAGTGGCAGTTTCACTTGGTGTCGGAGTCAGAGTTTCGGTTACAGTAGGTGTTGCTTCAGCCAATGTTTCTGATGCTGATGCGGAATTTTGAGGTTGGGGAGAATCCCGCACAATAAAATCGGATGCATTACTGCCTGAGTCGTAGCCGTTTCCCAATAATCCGTCAAGTAAACTATCCATCATAGATTCAGCCGTAGAAGTTCCCTTTGCCTTTCTCTCCACACTTGTCCCTGGTTCCGGGGCAGTTAGAAAAGTGCCTTCACCAAAAGGAAAATCCGGAGAACCAAATGTAACTGCGTCAAGCACTATTCCGTCGATCAATGCTCCGTTTAAAATCGCAATTGTGTTGTTGTTTGATACTATTGCACCCGTTGATTTATCGCAATTTAGTGCATCTGCCAAAGAACCGTTACACCAAAGGAAGTAACTGTAAGGAGCTACTTTCTCGTCGGAGTTAAACGCAACAATACTTGCGCTTGCAGTTGCAACGGCGGTAGATGTCCGTTTTGCGAGTCGTAAGCCGTCCAAATTAATCTCCTGAGATGTCGGATTGTATATTTCTATAAAATCCTGCCCCGAATTTCCGGTACCGACACCTGCAATTTGTACTTCGGAGATCACCAAATTAGTGGCTGTTTGAGATTTCGCAATTTTAACACAAAGCAAAGGAAGTGAAACTAAAACTAGAAATCCTAAAACCCAATAACCATGTTTGAAGAAATTTTTCATGTTGGGACTGACTAAAATTTAGTTCTTTTGGAAAATGCGTGTCAACTGGATATTTTTGGATAAGATTAGTTTATAAATATATCAGTTGGGTTTGAAAAAATGATAATATATATTTTATGAGAATAAGGATAATTCTACTTACATTTACAATAGTAGCAGTCGTTGCAGTTATTTTAGTTTTGTATTCAAAATGGCCGGGTATTACGAATTTCAAAAATGGTAGTCTCATAAGTTTTGAAACAGGGATTATTAATACCGACAAAAATAAAAATGGGCTAAATCAAGATTTTCCTAAAGTTAGTGTTTTTAGCGAAAAGTTAAAAGTTCCATGGTCAATTGCTTTCTTGCCCAATGGTGACTTACTTGTAACCGAGAGGGAAGGTAGAGTACGACTCGTGGCAAAAGAAGGACAGCTTACATCTGAGCCGGTGGCAAAGATTGCCGTAAAACAAACAGCAGAAGGCGGGCTTCACGGAATAACACTTCACCCGAACTTCGCAAAAAATAAATTTGTTTATCTTTATTACACATACTCTGAAAATGGTGGAAATACTCTGAATAAAGTTTCAAGATTTACTTTTGAAAATAATAAATTAGTAAGTGAGCAGGTAATTGTTGATAAAATTCCGGGGGCAGCAAATCACGATGGCGGACGAGTAAAATTCGGACCAGACGGCTTTTTATATATTACAACAGGGGACGCGCAAAACCCATCTCAGGCGCAGGATACAAATTCACTGGCCGGAAAAATCCTTCGCGTTACCGACACAGGGGAACCCGCTCCTGGAAACCCCTTTGACAAACGTACTTATTCATACGGGCATAGAAATCCGCAGGGAATAACCTGGGATAAAAATGGACAACTGTGGGAAACGGAACACGGACCATCAGGAGTCGAAACAGGAAACGACGAATTAAATAAAATTGAGTTAGGGAAAAACTACGGCTGGCCAACAATCCGCGGAATGGAAATGCGCGAGGGAATGGTTACTCCAATTTTGGAATCAGGCCGTGGAAACACTTGGGCTCCTGCAGACATTGCATATTTAGATGGATTTTTATATTTTGTAGGGCTTCGCGGCGAAGCACTTTATCGGGTTACTATAGAAAAACCGACCAAACTTGATACATTTTTTAAAAAAGAATACGGGCGACTTCGCGAAATTGCAGCGGGATCTGACAATATGCTTTATGTTACTACAAGTAACCGCGATGGTCGAGGAAAACCAAAAGACGGAGACGATAAAATTCTTCGAATTAACCCCAATAGACTTTAGTAAAGTGAAGAAAAGATTGCTTGATTAAATAATATCATTAGGACATACTAAGGAATTATATGGTTAGCGGAGAGCCCGAAAATAATATAGAGAATTCGGTGTTTAAATTATTACACCTTGATGATGGTCCTTTCGATAGTGATTTTGATGCGATTGCGACAATTGTTAAGGATATAACAAAAACTTCGTATTCGGGTATTTCTTTTTATCATGATAATAAAGTCTTTTTTAGACCGTTTAAAGGCGGGGTATTAGACGGTATACCCATGGGAGAATATTTTAGAAGTGATCAGAAAAACTCCGAGATAATAAATATTAATAACACAATAGCTGACCCCAATAATAAATTTAAGCCGGTAAATTTTGGTGAAATTGAAATTCGCTCTATTGCAAGTGCTCCGTTTTTTAGGTACGACAAACAAATGCTTGGAGAAATATTTGTGGCGGATAAGATCGAAAGAGATTTTTCGGAAAACGATGTTAAGTATTTAAAATATTTTGCTGATTTAATTTCAAAAATTATTGTTTTGAAAGTAGACTGTCGGCTTGAAAAAAATGTGATGCAGGATAAATACAATCAGATCTCGAGACAATATCAAACTCTTGAAGAAGAAGGTGTCCGGTCACAGGCCATGCTTAAAGATATCGGAGATGCTTTAGTTGCAACCGATAACAGTGGAAATATTAATTTTGTAAATGACGCAGCGTTGACAGCAATGGGGTATGAAAGTATGGAGGTAATGGGAAAATCGTTTATTAAAATGTTTAGAATTTTTAATAAAGACGGGAAGGAAGTTGAGTCAAACGAAAATCCTCTTCGTAATGCATTATTTTTTAACAAAAAAGTTAAAAGTAACGAATGTTTGTTACTTAAAAAAAGTGGCGACCAATTCCAAGTTTCGATTACAGCAACTCCTGTTATATTTTACCAAAGAACCATTGGAGGAATTGTGGTTATTAGAGACATTACCCGTGAAAAAGATGTGGATAGAATGAAGACCGAATTTATTTCACTGGCTTCTCACCAGCTTCGTACCCCTTTATCATCAATAAAATGGTTGGTGGAACTTCTGCTTGATGATTATAAGGGTATGAATGAAGAACAAATTCAAATAGTAAAAAATGTATATGAGTCGAATCAAAGAATGATAGATTTGGTTGACGGACTTCTAAATATTTCTCGCATTGAGTCGGGAAGAATAATTATTGAACCGAAAGCAACAAACCTAAAAACTTTAGTCGAGAAGATTGTTGGGGAATTGACCCCCAAAATAATTGAAAAAGAACTGAAAGTTAATATTGATATCGCAAATGATGTTCCGGAAATAAGCGTTGACCCCAAACTAATCAGTAACGTCTATCTTAATTTTCTGACGAATTCTATAAAATACTCAATAAACAAAGGGCAGGTGAATGTAAAGATTTATATTAAAGATAGCGACGTTATTTCCGAAGTTAAAGATAGCGGCTTGGGGATCCCCAAAAAACAGCAGGCCAGAGTTTTTGAAAAGTTTTTTCGTGCAGATAATGTTACTCGGGTTGTTACTGACGGATCCGGACTTGGGTTATATCTAACTAAATTAATTGTAGAAGCATCGGGTGGAAAAATCGGTTTTGAAAGTGAAGAATTGAAAGGTTCGACGTTCTGGTTCAGTGTACCGATAGCAGGTGTACTTCCTAAAAAAGGGGAGGTTTCTATCGAGTAATAAACTAGTGTTTACAGTTATTTGCATTGGGACGTGTTAATAGTATTATATAGTCATATTAAAACAAAATGTCAGTTTTGACATTTTGTTCGACAAGCATGAAATTACTATATATCAAACTCAAAACACAAAGATTTTATTCTTAAGTTTTGTTTTGAGTTTGCTATAGGAAAGAGGGTGAATAAGAAAATGAATAAAAAAATACTCATCATTGAAGACGAACAACAGATAATTTCTGTATTATCCAGAGTGATGAAAAAAGCCGGTTTTGAAGTAATTGCCGCTAAAGATGGAAAGGAAGGTCTCGGCAAAGCACTTAAGAATAACCCCGACCTAATTCTTTTGGATATAGTGCTTCCGGTAATGGACGGAATTACTTTTTTGGAAAAATATCACAAAACGGTTGGGGAAGATAAAGTTCCTGTGATTGTACTGTCTAACCTGGATAGCGCTGATAAAATTGAGGAGTCAATAAAAAAAGGCGCATCCGATTATTTGGTAAAAACGAACTGGACACTTAAAGATATTGTCGATAAAGTAAATATGATTTTAAAGGAATCCTAGAAATGCAAAAAATACTAGTCGCTGAAGACGATAAATTGTTGGCTAGCGCATATAAAATAAAATTAGAACGGGAAGGCTATAGTGTGATGCTTGT
>LBVN01000009.1 GCA_000993115.1 Candidatus Woesebacteria bacterium GW2011_GWB1_38_8b | reverse complement strand
CTTTGGTTGCCAAAGAGGAGGCAACGGGAGCTGATGGTGGCTACAGGATTGATATGAACTCAAGCGGATTTGTTGTCTTTGGAATTGATAATGATAACGGTACTTTCCCTTCTGATTCTGTAACATCTACAAGCGCATATGATGATAATAAATGGCATCATTTTGCGGCGGTGAAGGATGCGGCTACCTCAATGACTCTATATATCGATGGAATTTCTGTAGGTACACCAGACGCTTCCCCTGCAGCAGACGTTAGTAACGATGATACATTCTACATTGGCATATATAACGGTGCGTCAGACGGCTGGATTGGCTTTATTGATGAAGTAAAAGTATTACGTACCGCCAGAACAGCTGCACAAATAAAAGCTGACTTTACAAGCGAAACACCATCAAGAGGAAGTTCTGCAAGTTTTGGTGGAGGAAGCCAAGCTTACCTTTCCGAGGGACTTGTGGGGTATTGGAGGATGGAAGAAGCCGGTGATGCAACTAGGGCAGACTCTTCAGGTAATGGAAATACAATGACTGAAACAACCGGAGATACCATCGATCAAGTGACAGGTAAGTTTGGCAATGCAGGAGATTTTGAAAACAGTGCGTCCGAAGCTGAACGATTGGAAATAACTGATGCGAGTCAAAGCGGGCTCGATATAACCGGTCCGCTTACCCTATGTGCCTGGATAAAACCTGAAACAGTTGCATATACAAATGTCGCAGGAAAATTCGCTGATCCAAGCGACTTATCATATTTATTGCACACTGATAGCAATGGTTCAATAAAATTTTATGCGAGTTATGATGGTACCAACTATTATAATGCGGATTCCGCCGCATCGGCAGTAACAGCCGGAAATTGGGCGCATGTATGCGGCCAGTATGACGGTAGGTTCCTGCGAACTTACGTAAATGGTTCCCCCAGCGGTACCCCTGTAACTTATACATCAGGAATCCATAATGGGGCTGCAAGTTTTGATATCGGTGGAGCCTGGGGTGATTATTTCGATGGAGTTATTGATGAAGTCCGCGTTTACAACCGTACCTTGACCCCAAGCGAAGTCCAATCCCTCTACAACTGGGCTCCGGGACCCGTTGGGTATTGGAAGTTAGATGAAAACACATCAACTTCTGCAAATGATTCATCCGGAAATGACAATACTGCTACCTTAACTAACACACCAAATTGGACTCCGGGTAAGTTTGGATCCGGTGTTTTATTTTCTGGAAGCGATCAACATCTCACACGAGCCGACGATGCGGATTTCGATTTCGCAGACGATGCCGACGTGACATGGGAAACATGGTTTAAGCATAGTACCGCTTCCGCTCAGGAAATTATAATGTCAAAATATCAAGAGGCTGGATATAAAATAATAATGGAGTCTGATGGCGACATAACTTGCGCACTGGATTATGATTCCACCTGGACTCCTACCGATTCAGCAACTTCCACTGCAGCAACGTATGATGACGGAAACTGGCACCATATTGCATGTGTTAAATTAGGCGCTACAAGCTTGACACTTTATATAGATGGGCTGTCGATTATAACTGATTCATCATTAACAGCGACAAACACACTTACAAATGCTGATCCGGTTTATTTTGGAATTGACGCAGATGGAACAAGTAATGATTTCACCGGAAGTCTTGACGATATCAAAATCTACAACTACGCACTAACTTCTGGACAAATAATACAGGATATGAACGCCGGACACCCTGCCCCAGGATCACCAGTCGGATCACCAATAATTCGATGGAAATTTGATGAAGGGGTTAACGACACTTGTTCCGGTGGAAGCAATGACGCATGCAATTCCGGGTTAGGCGGAATCGCATTCGACGGTGCCGGTACAACTCATGCTTGGACTAATAGTGGCAAGTTCAATAAAGCTATAAATTTCGACGCCCAAGCTGATAGTGTTTCTGCCGGAGATGTATCATTTACTGACGGTACTTCTGCCATGACAATTTCTTTATGGTTGAATCCCCAAACATTAACAACAATCGATACTGTCATTTCAAAAACTGACTCTGCCTCAGCGGCAAATAATGCATTTTCGATTCTAACCAACAATTCTAATTCTGATGAATTGAATATCTATATCGGTGACGGATCTGATTTCGGCGATTTTCTAACTACAACCAATTTTGACCTCACAGCAAGTACATGGCAGCTTATTGTGGTTGTTTACGACGGTACTCAAGCCGCAGATTCAAGATTAAAAGTATATAAAAATGGAGTACAAATGTCCGGTACTATTTCAGGAACCATACCTGCTTCGATGATTTCATCAACTACAACTAATTTAAAGTTGGGTGATGAAGATACTATAGGAAATACTGGTTTGCGTTCATATTATGATGATGTACAGATTTTTACTTCCGCATTAACCGCCGATCAAATTAAATTGTTATACAACGAAGGTTCGAATGCATCTCTTGGTACACTCTCAACAAATCCCTCAACTCTTGCTGCGTCAGATTCATTCAATGATCAATATTGTGTACCGGGTGATACAACTTCCTGTAACCCCCCGGTTGCTGAGTGGAAGCTTGATGAAAACACCGGAACTGTTGCAAATGACACAAGTACCGGCGGAGACGATACAGGAACTCTTACATTCGGTCCGCTTTGGGTACCGGGAAAAAATGGTTCTGCAATTGAATTCGATAGTAGCAATACTAGCGATGATTATGTGTCAATTACTG
Organism: Candidatus Woesebacteria bacterium GW2011_GWB1_38_8b; assembly: GCA_000993115.1. Taxonomy (GTDB): domain Bacteria; phylum Patescibacteriota; class Microgenomatia; order UBA8517; family UBA8517; genus GWC1-37-12b. The sequence continues at coordinate 25,176 of LBVN01000009.1, read as the reverse complement.
ACACTGGTAATTTAGATCTTACCAGTGCTTTTACTATCGAGGCAACTGTATATGCTAACAATAATATGCTCACAACAGACAACTATGGAATATTTGCAAACACAGTAGATACAGGTTCGCTGAGAACAGGAATAGGTTTCAGTCTAGGTACTATTGCCGGAGCTGTAGGATTTAGTACTATTTCCGTAAATAATGCATCTGATGGACAGCTTAATCTATCTGGTGGCATTCCAATTACAGTAAATAAATGGCATTTCTTAAGCGCTTCTTTTCTTGATAGTACTAATACAGGCATTCTCACTCATGATAATTTTAGAACTCAAAATGATTCAACAATTCTCACAGATACGCCGTCATTTGTTTCTGCCACGGTTAAAATTGGCAGATTACACAGCCTTACTGCTCCGGATAACGACTACCACGATTTTTCAGGAAAAATTGATACTGTGCGTGTTTTTGATTATGTGCGCACCCCAGCGCAATTGGCTTGGGATTACAGCCGCGGAGCACCAATTGTGTGGTTTAAGTTCGACGAATGCACTGGACTAACACCTATATACAATTCTGGGACAGGAGTCGGGTACGATATTGCAGGAGCTGAAATTACAGTCACTCCGACCATAACAATCGGTGCAGGTGGAAGTGAAAACACAATTGGTACATGTAGTACAGCAGGTACTTCCTGGGGTAACGGAGCAACCGGCAAAAGAAACGGTAGCATTGATCTTGACGGTACCGATGATCTTGTATCTTTTACGACCAACCATGCACTCATAGCTCACAGCGCAAAGACCTATACAAACGTCTCTTGGGGCGGCTGGTTTAATCCAGGAGCCACACCAGTATCCGACGCACTAATTACCAGAGAATCCAACACTGGTGTAGGTGAATTCAGATTAATCACAAACGCCGACGGTAAACCAAGCTGTGAGATATATTACGATCCTGATGGAGGAGGAGCAAGTCCCGCAGCGTGGCAATCGGGTACAGCTGTAACCGGAGCTAACGCATTAGTAAATTCTGCCTGGAATCATATTATGTGTGTTTATAACGGCTCAACATTGAAAGTTTACGTTAATGGTAGAGAAACAGGATCCTCGGCGGAAACAGGTAGCATCATTTCAACAGTAAACGGACGGCTTTATATGGGTCGTGACCGTGCGAATACTGCATCGACATATTTTGACGGGCAGGTAGATGAAATAAAAATATACAGCTATGATTTGACACTTCCCCTTCTATACCGTGAGATAAATGACGGAACTGTTCGCTTCGGACCCGACACTGGAAGCCCGCAATAATTTTCTAATTCAAAATAAACTTACTGCCAATCTTTTGTACAGCTGGGACAAATCGCATCTTCGGGCTCAACACCGGGAAGCTTTGGGGTTGGCTTTCCGCAAATATTACAATTCATAAATTCTCCCTCTATCGGTTCAATTTCTTTTTGAATCATTTCATCATAAGCATAAATCATAAAAATTGTTCCCATAACAACCATCGGAAGACCGAGCAAAACTCCCCAACCCGGTATTTTTGCAAAAAGAAGAGCAACGCCGCAAACAATTAGAACAATAGGTATAACCCCCTTAAATATCAATTTAACTATTTTTTCAGATCTGTCGCCGGATTTATTACCGTTGGAATTTAAGCTTTCTAAGCCGTCGTCAATATTTTTTAAAGAAGATTTTAAACCACCTTTGTTCATTTCTTAACTTTACTATTTGTTTTTAACGCTACTTTGATTATTTCATCCCTTCCCTCAATGAAGCCCTTGATATAAGAATCTCTTTGGGCAATACGAATAGCTAAAATACAAAATAGTGAAAAGCCTAATACAATTGTCAGTATAAATATAAAAATTCCCCTAGCCCCAAGATTAAAAGGGTCAAGAAAAATCTGATTGTTATCCGCTGGTGTAGCGACAATCAGGACCCAGTGTCTGTTTACCAACATTACAGGTACATAAGATACAAGATCATAGTTGTGAGATTTACCTTCAATGCCCAATATCGAAAAGGAGCTAATATCGACTTTACCTTCACTTGGGTTCAGGAGTGCCTGTGACGCAAGTTCAGAAATTGGCTTAAGTAACTTGATAGGAGAATTTTTTATAAAATCAAAAATATTTTTACCATCCAACTCTGTAAAAGGTGAAGATATATAATATCCTTCGGAATTTATAAGAATTATTGCCGTATCTTTTGTTTGCTTTAACCCGTCAAGATAATTCTGCGACATTCGATCGATATAAACTCCGGCAGTAACCACCCCAATAAATTCACCATCCACAATGTATGGAGTCGCAATCGGTACTATATATCTTCCTTTTGTCACTCCAAATTTTGAAACTAACGATTTTCCTAAATAAACATCTCCCTCTTTTGCTGTTTTTGCCCAATTAAAATATTCTCTATCAGAAACATCCTCACCAATATCTATCTGTCCCCCGTCACTTACGCCGCTTGTTACTAAACCTTGAGAATCAGTTATAAATATTCCCGTGACTGGTGTGCCATGGAAACTTTCAACAAAATGTTCCAAAACATTTCTGGGATCATCTTTATTTACGTCTAAAGATAGTTCTTTTTCAACCATAACAATAGACTTTCCGGTAAACTCAAATAAGGCTGATATCATTTTGCTTGCTGCGCGTGCTGTGACCAATTGTTTCTCCAGTAGATTTTGTTTTATTAAATGCTGGTTACTATGAATTTTAGAAAGATAATATCCGAACGAAGCTATAATTACGACAACTGACAATACTATAAAGATTCTATTTAGCCACTGAACCTTTATGTTTTTAATAAGAACGAGCAGTTTTTTTGACATATAAAAAGAATATGTAAATTTGTAATAAGTGTCAAACCTTATTAATATTAGCTCGTGTTCTGAAGTATTGCTATCACCGTTCTCTGACCGGCAAAATACGGGGTTGTGATTTTATCACCATTCAATATTTTTGTCACATGATACAAAAAATCAGCCAGTCTTATGTTGTATCTTCCAAGCTGATGAAAAAGATACGCCAAATTTAAATATTGCATACTGGATTTGTCCTCAATCGTCTTAAAGCCATATTTTTGTAAATATTTCGAAATGGTTTTTTTAGAGAAATAATAAAAGTGGCTGCTTATAATAAACCACCAGTACTCCCTAAATATCTTTGACAAGGTACTTTCAATATCGGGGTAATTAATTACCAAAATTCCTTTCGGTTTAAGAACTCCGGAAATATTTTTAAGAACTTTACCGGGTGAAAAAAGGTGCTCTAAACTGTCCCAGAAAATTACAACATCGTATCTTTTGTTTTTGAAATTATAGCTTTCAACATCAGCGGTTATTATTTTTGCGTGTAAATTCTTTCTACCCCAACTTGCCAGAAACACATTTGGCTCAATCCCTTCAGGCTCGTAACCGACTGTTTTCAATTCGTCCAAAAAAAGCCCCGCAGCGCACCCTACTTCCAATATTTTCCCTCCTTTTTTTAAATCCAAAAGTTTTTTTGCAATCTGTCTGAATTTTATTCGTCGCGACGTAATGTCCAGTAAATAATTGTTATCAATGTACCGTCGGTACTGCTCCAATACTTTTTGTCTATCTGGTAAAGGGTACACATAAACTAATCCACACTTACTACACTCAACAACATTTAAGGCGTTCTTTTTTTGGCTTGTAGGATAATACTCCTTTTCGTCCAAGCTTTTTTTGGTCTTTACTGAATAAATTGTTTTATACTTTGTACTTTTGCAATAATCACAACCTTTAAATTTGGTTTCAGAAAAGTTCATGTTGATTTCGCTAAGTTTAAAGTATTATGCATTCTAAATTTGAATAAAAAGACAATATTTTCAATTCCCACTTTAATTGGCCAGACCTTACTGGCCCCAAAACGCGGATGGTAGTTAATCCGATATTCGTCAAATTTTATGTCAGGGTGTAGATATGCTTTTATTTTAATTTCTTCAGACAGGTTCCAATCAGATGAAAGCGGTAGCAGACTATTGTAAATATTTTTTCTAAACACCCACATGCCCGATAAACCGTCTTTAAATTCACGCCAAAATAGGAGCTTCATTAAAAATGAGATCAATTTGTTGCCTACCAGATTTTGCCAGTGCATGCTGTTTCGGTTTCGAAGCGGAAATCTGCTGCAGGAGACAAAATCCAAGTTTTCATCAAGTAAATACTTTACAGGTCTGAGTGAATCTTCAACAGGATATGTACCGTCGCCGTCAATTGTGATAATAATATCTGCTTTTGCTGTCTCAATTCCTTTTTTTATTGCAAAACCGTATCCTTTATTTTTTTCCGAAATAACTTTTGCTCCTAATTTTTTTGCAACTTTTGCTGTTTTGTCGGTTGATAAATTATCGACAACCAACACCTCATCAATAAATTTCGGTATCAATTTATATGTTTTTTCCAATCCGATTTCTTCGTTGTAACAAGGAATCACAACGCTTATTTTTTTATTCCGGTACATTTAGTAATCCTCCTCTTCTTTTGACGATATTCTTTTCATCCTACCCGAGCTTTTAAGTGAACCTTTTAACACTATTCCGCGCGTAACTTGTTCAAATTTTGATTTGAATATAAGCGAATCCAATATCATTAAAACTATAACGGACAAAGTAGAAAAACTCAAAAGAAATCCTACACCAAATTCTTTAGTCATACTGAACCTAAATACCAATTTTGAACCCGTAGGAATATCTGGTAATTTAACGGACATAAATCTCGGTCCTGTTTTATAAATTACCAGTGGGGTTTGTTTACCTTCCGAGAATAATATCGCCTTCCAATACGGTGCGTAACTTTCGGCAAGATACAAATATGAATCCACCGGTACCGACTTCAAATCGATTATTAATTTATCCGGATTATTCCAACTCACCGAATATTCTCCCTTTTGTATTTGTTTTTCGGGTAGAAGGTCCGTAAGTAGAATATTTAAAAAGCGATATTCCTCATCTGACGATTTATCAAATACATGCGAAAAAATATTCATTCCGCTCCAAACCACTTTACCCTTACCATAACTTCCCCGTGCAACAACCACATTATCCCCGATTGTCAGTACCGGTTCCGCCCATGATCTTAGTGTGTCTTTTGTGGCTACGGATATTCCCCAGGGTTTATCAGAATAACTCAAATCACCGAATTTTACTAAATCTATATCCTCAATTTTCGAGATTATTTTCGCATCTGCCCACGTGTTTTTATCTGCGTCCCATACAGAATTTTTAATCGGAAAAGGCTCAGAAAATTCCACTGGTAAATACTTTCCGCTGGTGTCAGGTCCTTTTCCCCAATCGGGTGATACATATTGCCAGCCTGTATCAATAAATAAGTTTCCGCCGTCTTTAACATAACTATTGAGTAGGTTCCAAGCTTTATCTTTGTTTTTGTATTTGTAACCGTTTAGGATTAGAAGAGTAAACTTACTCAACTCAGAAAGATTGTAATCATCGATATTTTCACTTCCTTCAAAAATCAGTCCTTTATCATATCCGATTACTCCCTTAAAAACGGTCTGGAGAAAAATTTCATATGACGGATCTTTTTTTGAACCGATTACAAGTACCGCCGGTTTATCTGAAATATTAATAATGCCGGCAGAGTTTTTGTTTTTCATAATTTGTAACGCCTCATAATCCAAGACCTTTTCCCAACCTTCGTTCTCGTATCTGTCTAGCGCATCAGCCTGTTTATGCAAAAAAACGTAGTCCGTACCAAACCATTTTGCAACTTCACTCACTTCTGAAGGTTTTGTATTACCTTTTAAAAACAATGCTTTATCATGAATACCTAACCAATCAATATTGATTATCGACTGACCTGATGGTGCAGAGACCATTGATGCTTCCGTGTGTTTTGTAAACGAAAAAGTTAGAGGTCCCAAATAAGGAGAAATACTTACCCGGGTCATTTTATCCATTTTGAGTCCGGAAATTTCCTCAACAAGTTTGTCATCCCAAAAATCAGCCTTTATGTCATCGATTTGTCCCCGTGGTTTGTAATCCTGGCAAGTACCTTCATCAGGAAGAATTTTCTCCCATCCGGGAACGATACAGTAAGGAACGTTCAAACCCATTGTCCCGTAACCTCCGTATCCAAATAGAAAAATGCTGTTAACAGTAACGGGTGGATATGTTTGTTTATCGCGAAAAAAGTAAAATGAATAAATTGCGAGAATTACTACAATAATCGAGCTTACAAGAAAAGAAATTTTTCCGACTAAAGCGTTTTTTATTAAACGGATAATTGAAGACGGGATATCCGCCAAATTCCACATTCCCCAGGCTGCCAAAATTGTCATGTAAATTGCTGTACCGGTAGTTAATCTGGTAGCTACAGGTAAAACAAAGACACGCATAAATGCGAAGTTAATTGCCAAATAACGGGATTCGGAAATAATAAAAATAGAAAATAAAATTACGGTAAATAAAGCTGTTATTTTATCCCTCTTAACAAGTCCTATTATTCCCCCCACTAACGCAAAGAAACTAACCAATAGCGACATAAAAAGAGGTGTATAAAAAGAACCCACATTGGCATTCGGCCGCTCGAGTCCGATAAAAGCCTTCCAGGGTACAAACGGTGTGTCGGTCGGGCCATATGTAGGCGTGTACGGCTGAAGCGCAAAATATTTTGATTGAGGGTAAAGAATAAATGCGCCGGCAATTACCCCCAACGGAAGGAGTATTAGAAGTACTTTTACCGACCTTAAAAATGATATTAATCTACTTTCTTTTAATCTTGGTGCAAACTGAGAACGGATAACGGCATAAATGGGTAGTATCAAATAAAAGTTTGGTATGAAACTCAAATGAGTCAAACTGGCAATACTCAAAGTCAGAAAAAAACCCAATAAACAAAGCCGTTTCTTGGTAGTATTTCCTCCCACCAACTCGCCTTCCAAATATAAATCAAAAAATAAAAGTGCAGGAACATAAAAAACCGAAGACATCTGCATCGAGAAAAATCCGGCCAATGAAATCCAACCCCAGGCCATACTGGAAAGCGGGTACATAAGTCCTGCTATTAAAGCTATTAGGTGATTTTTAAATTTTATATAGCAAAAAATATAAAGCTCTATCCCGACGATCGGTACAGTTAAAAACTCCAAAAGTCTGACCCACTGCTCAAGCGACATGCCGTTTATATGCGATCCCGCAATCGCAAGGTAGTATGAGAATGCCCAATAGCCGAGTATCAGCGATGATCCCGCTCCTGCAAAAGGAAACCATAACGGGATTTTGGGAAAATATCTGTTTAATGCGCTCATTAATCCCAAATGGTAAGGTGTATCCCCACCAAGCATTCCCCCTTCCAAAACCCTATGACCAAAAAGATAGGAAGTGTAAACAATAAGACAGACGCTTAGCAAAAATATTAATATCGAAAGCGTCACCAACGCATATTTACTTAAGTGTCTGATAATTTTGTTCCCGGTCATTATTACAAATATAGCTTAGTTAGTCCCTACTATTAATAAGAGAAATCACTGCATCTTCGGTTTTGACTGCCTGAACTTTTGCGTCAAACAGCACGACTGCCCGCTTTTTATTTTCCTTTCCTACAATTTCCCTTAGCTGAGGCTTTTCTACGTACGATTTTAACCCGTTATAAATCGCTTCCACATCACCTGGGTTACATAATATATTTCCCTCTCCGACTTCTTCAGGAATACCACCTGATATTGTGGTGGCAATGGGAAGTCCTGACGCCTGGGCTTCCATCAAAGTATAACTAAAACACTCCTCCCAGGTTTTAATTCCAAAATATTTGAGGTCCTTACTTGGCGAACAAAAAATGTCGGACGAGGAATAAATATCCGGTAGTTTTGAGTAACTCACTTTCCCTAAAAGTTTAATTGGTAATGATTTCGATTTATTATTAATAATATTCTCAAGCCCTCCCTGACCGGCAATAATAAGCTCAACTTTTAATCCGTCTTCAACTAATTTTTCAAAAGCGGAAATCAGATCAATGACACCTTTTGATTCTATAAGTTGCCCAATATACAATATTTTTACTGGTTTGCTACCGTTTGATTTTGGCTTTTTGCTAAAAAACGATCTATCAACACCCTTGTAAATCACTTTTGTTTTTTGTGTCGGTATCCCGATTGCATCGGTAAAAAGCTTTGCACGGTTGCTTCGTAATATAGCCAAATCAAGCGAAACTACAGTTTTTTTTATATTAGATGAATACGGAAATACAAATCTTGACGGATGATTTTTGTACGATTCCCAAATAACAGAAACCAGTTGTTTATTCTCCTTTTTTGAAATTTCGGCACATTGGCGGCAGTAAAAATAAAATGTGTCGGAAATATTTATAACATCACAATCTTCAAGCTCTTTCTCCAACCCATCAAAATAAACCCATGATTTATGTGTGTATTCTTTAAATAATATTTTAACAGGGTCAATAATCCATGCAGGTTTAAGCCGAAGACAAACACTTTCAACTTTGGGAAAGTTTTTTTTAAAATATTCATCTATTGAAGGCGTATTTCCTATAAGCTTAATATCAAATTTACTAAACTTTGTGTAAAAACCGAATTCCGGAATCCTGGGAAACGCCCTGACTACCGCCATTTTCGGTTTAGACATGTCTTATTCATCCTCCTTTTTCCACCATGATTTTACGTTTAAACTAAAATTCGAAATATTAAAACGCTTCTCCAGGTAATTTAATAGCTTGTGCAGAGTACTTTTTTCACCTCGAAAGCAAACATCCAAAAATATTATTAAAACGGTCAATGAAGACAATATAGATATTGCCACCCATAAAATATTAATAAGAGGTCTTTCGTATGCATAAACAATCTTTTCTCCACTCTTGATTTCAGGCAAATTTATTAAAGTCAGACTCGGACCGGATCTATCTACTGAAAGGTTTTCCCGGCTCCCATCAGTATGTACAAGATGTGCTTTAAAATCAGGATAATATGCCTCTTTCCATAACAAACTTGTGCCTTTACTGAAATTCGCATCAATAGAAAACTCCAATTCATCCGGATTATTGCGTTTGAAAGCGACGGGGTTTGATTTGACTTCACCTTTGTTGATTAACCAATAAAAAACTTTATTCAGTACTTTTACCTCGTCAGGGTATATGTTTGTCCCCTGTTTGAAATGGGAAAAGATATTCATTCCCGACCAAACTACTTTTCCCTTACCTATATTACCTTTTACCAAAAGCGGGCTGCCACCATTGGATAATACAATCTGCGCCCAGTTTTTTAGGTTTTCTTTTGAAGAAGTTGAAATTCCCCAGTAACCACCGTCATAAACTAACGGTCCAAACTTTTCGGTCTCATCTCCTGAATTTTTATCCTCCAACAACAAAGGCTGGTTTGGATCTGATGCTTTCCATGACAAATTTTCAAAAGGTATAACAAGCAAGCTTTTTTCTGTTTCCCAATCTGGGTTTTCATACTGCCATCCTGTTTCGATGAACAAATTTCCTCCCTTTTCCACATATTCTCTAAGCAACAAATCGACTTTGGTTTTATTCTTATAAGAATACCCATGCAAAATAACTGCGTCGTAGACTTGAAGCTTACTTAAAGTATATGTGTCAATAGCTTCACCGCCCTTAATTAAATAGGCAGTGTCAAATGGAATTATTCCATAGACGGACCCTTGAAATACCTGTTCATAAGCCTGTTTTGCGGATTTACCTATCACCAAAATTCTGGGCTTATTAGAAACCTCGGCCAATGAATTTTTACCATTATATTTTAAAACACCGGTCAAGAACTTATCCTCGTCAGAATTATGCCTCTCCCAACTACTCCACCCGGCTTCCTCTAAATAATTAGTTTTTGTGCTTGCAGCATAAAAAAGATATTTTAACCCAAACCATTTTGTTAAATTTTTTATAGGCTCAGCACTATTTGCATAGAACAGATCATCTGTAAAAAATGAACCTATCTGCTGACTTACGTACCGTTGAATTAAAGACGATCCCGTTACCGTATACAGATATAATTGAGACAGGTTTTTGTCGACATTATAATAAGGTGCCGACATCGCAATTCCCGAAAGTGCAGGTGGAAAATCGTATCTGGCGGTTGGATCCTCTTTTTCAATTTTATCAAACATAGATAAATACCATTCAGAGGCTTTTGGTTCCTTGATTAAAGGTTTCACCCAATTTCCAATTTGTTGGCCTAAGGAAGGATATTTCAGTCCGCACGGATTACCGACTCCCCCTTTTCCTTCACAGGATTTCCAAAAGCCACTAACCTCATTTTCGGAAATTGTACTTGGACCACATATCTTAGGTATTGCTTCCCCACTCTTTTCCAGGTCAATGCACCACTGCCTGATTCCGGTAGCATTAAAATATTTCTTTATGGGTGATCTGCAAAAAGCCAAATCTCCCCTACTTTCAAGCTCCTCAAGGCAACTTGTGTTTTCCAAATATTTACAGTTAATTTCCAATCCGCAAAAGTCCTGTCCTACAAATTGCTCGTTCCCTTTAGTATCGATCCAACTATATTTACCTCTTCGCCAAACATCTCTCAAATCAATTCCCATCGCACCGTAATTCACCGGAGCCGACTCAGATGCCGGATAACTCCGAAAATATGTTACACCCAATAAGAATAATCCCATTGAAAATACTGAAACCAAAATATATTTTAGGTAGGTCAACTTACCTTTTATGAAGAAAAAAACAAAGTTAAAGATATTTGTTATACCCATTGCCGCCAAAACAGGCAGAATTATTCTTAAAGGAATAAATGCCCATCTCCAGGTTAAGATACTATCCAAAGGGTACGGTACATACATTAAAGCTCCATACCAGAAGCGTGCGTTCATAGAAATCACGGCAAAAATGCAAAAAAACGAAAACGACAGTAAAAGCGGATTAGTAAACGAGGTTATAATTCCAAGAATTAAAAACAAAAACACTACGAACGGAAAACTTATGTGTCTATATGCTGAGAAGTATATTCCATTTACCGGATCCCTCACAATTCCTTTTTTTAGACTGAAAAACTCCCCCATATCCAATGACGCCTCTTTAATCTGTTCAAAAGAACGTGACTTTTCAAGGCCCGATACCATCGCGGCTTGGTTGTATTGTCTAAATGGAAAAACAATACATGCAATTAATCCTACCGTGAGAAATAAAAGAGACAGAATTGTGATTACACTTTTGGAAAAGACCTTTCTTCCTTTTCTACGAAGCAGGAATCCCAAAGGATAAAACAAATAAAGCCCTACAAGTCCGAATCCCGCACCGTAATGTGTCAAAAAAGCTAAAGCTGTAAATACAGCAGCCAGAGTAAAACTTATTCCGACTTTTTTGGAAAATTTGTCCTCCAGGTACCCTCTGTAATAAATATCCCAAAAAATAATGGCTGGTGCTACGAAAGTATGAGAAACGGCTTCAGCATAAAACCCCCAATCGGTTAGCCATGTCCAGGCAATGGGTGAGATTAAAAATAATATCGAAGCTATCAGAGCGGCCGTTTGGTTTTTCAGTCTTATCGCTACAAACGCATAAATTCCCAACGCCATAGACACGACAGAAAAATATGCCACCCACGAAAATGATTCAATTAGCGTTAGATCGGTTATTCTTTTGACGAGAGAAACCAAATAAAAAGAAAGAATCGGATATGAATGTGTAAAAGAAATTCCGCCCCCGGCTAATGGATACCAAAACGGTACATTTGGAAAGTATTTTTCAACCCATGAGGCCATTGTCAGTGCGCTACCCATGTCGGTACCCCATGCACCCGATAAAAAAGCGCGTCCCCCCAAAATATAGGACAGAGCAATAATTGCGATAATCGACACCAAAGCAAATACTGCCCGGTAAGAATATAAAAGACCTTTAGCAATTAATTTAATCTTTTTCACTTTTAATTACTTTTTAGTTTATCATTCACCACAGCCTCTTTGTAAGCGATTATATGGACAAACAAACCGGGAATTTTCTTCGGAACAACTAGCGTTTCCATGTTAAGAAGCAGATTAACTATTTTCCGTATGCATGAAAGGACCGTACTCAATAAACCGGATTTTTTACCAACATAGCTTTTCACCGAGAAATGAACTGGAAGATGAAAAAAAGTAAGAATTGGATAAAATACTACTTCCAAGAATTGTCTTAATAGATATCCGCTGAAATAGTATTTCTTGATAGCGAGTTTTTCTTTGGTAATCAATTTAAACAAAGCCTCTTTGCTGTACCACTGGACATGACCGTGATATTTTTTAGTATCGGAGCTTTTCGGAGCGAAAACTAAACTTTTATCCTTTTCCAAAGGAGTGATTGAATAAAAGACACCACCGGGCTTTAAAACCCGAAAAACTTCTTTCAGGGCCGGCCCCGGAGTATCCAGATGTTCCAAAACACATCTCATAACAACAAAGTTAAAAAAATTATCTCCAAAAGGTAATTTATAGACACTGGCTTTTTTAAAAGTTATATCTTTAAAGTTTTTGCGGCAAATATTAATCGCCTCAGCTGAAATGTCTGTGCCGTAAATTCGTGATCCTGTATTATTCATTTTTATAATTTCTGTAAACTCCCCCGCCCCACAACCAATATCTAATATTTTTCCTTTTATCTCTTTAACCTCATTAGGCAATCTGTTAAAAGCCAAATCCGAAAACATTAAGCTGCAGTTTTCTCTTTCCCCATAAATTTTATTTTCGTAGTTAAATACTTTTTCCATGTTTTTTGACAGTCATATTAACCGAATACCCGATTATTCGGGAAAACAATTTTGATTCCAAGAAGTGAATTAAAAGTATAACCTTATAAGGAATAACGAAAATCTTTAACAGCTTCCTGTTTCCCTTGACCACATGTTTTTCAAGCGAAAAATCGGGTTCGTGCGAATTACCACCCATAGCCGCAATCATTGCGCTATTTATAAAATCAAAAATTTGAATGATTCCATGTACACTAAATCTGTTTGAAACAAATCTAAAACCAGCACTTTTTGCAATCTCCAAGATTTCCTTGTAAGTAAATCTTGCAACATGCCCAACCTGATTTTCTTTCAGATTTACACCGGTTAATCTGTAAATAAGCCCCATTAAAGTCCTCGCATCGCCTTCAAGAGGCAAGGCAAAATGAAAAACTCCACCCGGCTTTAATACCCGATAAACTTCTTTAAATGCCTGCGAAGGGTTATCAAAATGCTCCAACGCATCAATACTCACAACTGCATCAAAAAAGTTTTTATTAAACGGCAGCGAGTATACACTTCCCAAAACATAATTTATATCTCCATCTTTTTTTCTTGCATAGGTAATTGATTTTTTACTGATATCAACGCCGGTAATATGAAAGTCCGACCGATAATTTTTAATCCCGCGAGTATAGGCTCCACCCCCACAACCCAAATCCAGTACTTTTCCCCGAACATTTTCCAATGCAGTCAAAATATAACCAAGCTTTAAAGATGCCCAGCTGAAAACGGAAAGGCTTGCGTCCTCCTCTCCCCAAACACGCCTGTTATAGGAAAATTTTTTCATCTTTTCTAAATGCTACTCGGTTATTGATTTTTTAAGTGCTTCCTCAACTAGATTAATATGATTTTTGTAACTAAAATCCGAAACTGCACACGAGTACGCTAAGTTTGAAATATTTTCCGCCAGTTTTCTGTTTGTTAAAAGCAATTCAATTTTTTTTGTAAAATCAACTATCTCGAGTGGGTGTGCTAACAGCCCGGTTTTATTATTTTCTATTATTTCTTTTGGACCGCTATTATCCCAAGCAACCACAGGTACCCCATTTCCCATTGCCTCAATAATTCCCATACCAAAATCTTCTTCTGGGGCTGTATAGCAGTAGATGTAAGCGTTGGAATATAAATTCGACAACTCCTGTTCGTTTACAAATCCGACAAACTGCACACTATCATCCAATGACAACTCTTTAATCATAATTTTGAGAGTATCCGTATAAAAAGTTTTACTGCCTGTAATAACTAATTTGATTTTCGGATTCAACAAAAGCAGTGCCGGCATTGCAGCTAAAGCATATTCAAATCTTTTCTGAGGAAAATGTCGATTGGTTATTAAAATGAATGGTTTTTGAATTGTAGTCTTACCAACCTTAATTGTCCCATCAGCCCTTTTAGAAAAATCTCTTAACTGCTTTGCCGGATGTGTTCCGGCCGGGACGTTGATTGTCTTTATGTCATAAGTTTTATCAAGAAGTTGCTTTATATATCTTCCGTTTGAGAGTACTAAACCTGATTTTCTAATACTTATCTTGTCAAAGTATGAAGTAATCGGAGTCGAAACTTCCAATAGTTTAGCCGTAATGGAAAATAATCTTTTTCTGCTGAAGATCAATCCCTCTTCCAAATCTACTTTTCTTGGGTAAATATATCTGGTTGGTTGTGCCAAGTAACTCACATAAGGAACTTTGAAAAATAGTCGTACCCAAAAAGCAATCCAAGGACTCGGTTGATTGGCTGCCAAAATCACATCGTAACTTCTGAATTTAAAAGCAAGAAATGGAGCAACCACACAAGTAAGAAGAATTTGAAACGAATCATGCTCAGGTAGAACCGTGCTAATTTGGGGCAGAAATGTTTTAATCTTTACAGAATATACTCCGGGGAAGCAAAGTTTTGAACTGTATGCTGAGCTATAAACATCAACCCTGTGCCCTTTTTTTGCTAATCCAACAGCCTCCTCCATAACAAGTTTCTCTCCCCCGCCTGAATAAATAAAGGCAAAATGGAAAATGGCAATTTTTAATTTTGATTTATCTGAAATACTATTTTTTTTGAAAAACATAAACACCCTTCCCTCCCGGAAACCAAAACAGAACGCTCGACTCGACGTATGTTACAAACGCAAAAATATTTTTAATTATCGTCAGTATGGGTTTTATAAATTCGCTTTTACTTTTTTCCACTCCAGACTCAAACGATACTTGTTTACCGATTATAAGCTGAAAATAGCCAAAGCCAAGATTTACCAACGAAAACAAAGGGTGCCAGCAATATTTCCTGCCTATAAATTTAAAACCCGACTTCTTGACCAACTTTTGAATTTCTTTATCATCAAAGTTTCTAATATGCCCTACCATTTTACCCATCTGTGATAAGCCGATATTTTTAAATAGCGGGTAAAGTGTGTACTTTTGGTTGGAAAGCGGAACCGAAATAAACAATATCCCATCTTTTTTCAACACTCTATTAATTTCAGAAATGGTTTCTGACAGTTTTTCAAGATGTTCTAAAGTGTCGGATGTATATATTAAATCAAAATAATTATCATTCACAGGAATCTTTTCAGCCGAAGAATTAATAAAACTAATATTCCTCCCGTGTTTCCTTCGGGTATAAGATATAGCATCTTTTGATACATCCAATCCCCACAATTTCCAGTTGGGTCTTATTTTTTGCAAATAGAGGAGAGTTTTACCTCCACCGCAACCTATATCCAAAAAAGTGATTGGACTGTTGTTAAACTTTTTTTTTGTAATTTCCAGTAAGTATTTAAGGGTAAAACCGTTGAAACTAAAAACAAGATCCCCGATAGGACAGGTGGCCCATACTTTATCATGGTAGTTAAACGGTAAATCTCGCATTAATTACGCTTTCTAGGTTTTCTTACAACTCGAATGCATTCCCTGACCCGGTAAGTTTTTTAATAGTGAAGACTCGAAGTAAGATAGTGTTGCGATAGACGATTTTGCCAGATTCAAAATATTAATCC
Organism: Candidatus Woesebacteria bacterium GW2011_GWB1_38_8b; assembly: GCA_000993115.1. Classification (GTDB taxonomy): domain Bacteria; phylum Patescibacteriota; class Microgenomatia; order UBA8517; family UBA8517; genus GWC1-37-12b. Next base: position 9,451 of record LBVN01000009.1, on the reverse strand, counting down.
AAATATTTTTATTCCCTTTGGAAATGTAGCCTTCAATAGTATTATCAATTTCGATTTTTGTTAAAGAAATTATTAAAAAGTAAACAGAGTCAATTATTTGCATGAACAAATGGGAACTGTAGAAAACTCGATTAATTTTAAAACCTGCTTTTCTTAAGTAATTTTTAAATTCATCTCTTTTATATTGTTGTATGTGCCCTGCATATTTAATTTTCGGCAAATATCCTAACTTTCTTAAAATCCCGGGAAGCGTTAACAAATCTCCCTCAATTGGAACAAAAATATGCAACAACCCGCCCTTTTTTAATACTCTTGATATTTCCGAAAGTGCCGCACTTGGATCCTCTAGGTGTTCCAAAACATCAAAAGAAACTACAGCATCAAAGATTTTGTCTTTATAGGGTAATTTCATTACATCCCCATATTTAAAATTAACACCGGACGAATTTTTTAACGCCTTTTTAATTGCCTCTTTATTTAAGTCTGTCCCGTAAACTTCCAAGCTAGGAAGTGCTTTTTTAATTGCGATAGCAAACATTCCGGCACCGCACCCTACCTCAAGGACCTTTCCTTCAACCGATTTTAAATCGGATAGAACGTATTTTAACCTAAGAGCAGATAGAGACGATGGCGAGAGAGTCGCACTGGCTTGTCCCCAGATTTTATTTGGTTGTTTCATAATTTTTGTGCAACGATAAAAAATCCGTTTGATTTTCCGTTTTTTATCCACGGTATATCCAGTTTTTCAAGAACAGGAAGCAATAATCTTGATTTGATATTAAGTACGGAAATAATAAATCTGGCTAACACTCCTGTTTCGGGTAACTTAGCAAAAATCTTCATTTTAGAGAGAATTAATATAGAGACCATTATCACCTCATCTGCCTCGAGTGTAAAAAATCCGTTATAAAGTTCGACTTTTAATATTTTCATTCCACTTTTATTTAGTAAGTTTACTGTGTTGTTTGAATCAAGAAAAAGTTTTGGGTCATGATCATATCCGCGATAAATATCAATCCCGATTTTGTCCATCCAGTAATTCCATGTATATTTCTGATTCCTGTTGATAGTAAAAAGTAATAATTTTCCTCCCGGTTTTAAAACACGGATCATTTCTTCAATTACCTTGTTTTGATCTTTTATATGCTCGAGAGTGTCAAAGCAAATAATGTTGTCAAAGCTGTTTTTCGGAAAAGGAATCTTTGTCGCATCGGCTACTCTGAACTTAATTTTCTGTTCATCGTCAATTTTCGCCCGTCGAATAGAATTTGAAGAAATATCAATCCCCCAGGCTTTGACTTTATAAGTTTTTACGATTCTTTTTAAAAAAACGCCGTCCCCGCAACCAACTTCCAATAGTTTACTTTCCTTTTTTAAATCAAGAAAGTCCAGATAATTTTTATTTTTAAGATCGCGTAGCTTAAAAACTTTTGAGAAACCCTCCTCAATCAAAAGTTTGGGGAAAGGATAAAGCACAGAATGAGTGTCAAAAAAATCATTCTGAGCTGATTTCATATATATTTACTCCTTCCATAGTTTCAAGCAGATTAAAAAGCTGTGGTTCCGCCTCGACCAGATTAGTATATCGTTGACGCGACGGATAAACGACAAGCAGTCTGATATCATTTGTTTTTATCCAATCGATTACCACCTTACTATTTTCACCCCAATTTAAAAATGCATCCCCTTCTATGTAATAAAAAGGGTCGAACATCTGCCCGACAATATTTCTTCCCCTGACACCGTTTTCTTTAGCCAAAAAATATGTAAGCTGAGGTCTGTCTTCCGGAATTAAAACTGATCCTCCCTGATAATGCTCCCCCACTTTTGAACCCAGTTTTTCTTCCCAGGCAAGCCGTACCTTTGATTCAGCTGCTAATTTCAGCATAAACGGCCAAACTAATTGCGTTAATCCTAAAACCAACCCGATTATTAATACGCCCAAAAACGTCGATATAAATTTTGAATTTATTTTCTTTGGCAGATAGTAAAAAGGAAGTACAGAAAGTAATATTCCCAAAAAAGTATAAGGCCATGCAAAGAGTCTATCCACCCAAAAGCGCGGTACATATCCTTTCAGATACGCCCCAAAACCAAACATGAAAGCTAAAAATAAAATGTTCCCAAAACCCAAAAGAAACAATAGGTAATATTTTGGTTTTTTATAAAAGATTATTAAGCAGATTATTACTCCGGCGATAAAAACAAGTTTTGATAAAAGTTGGACATTCTGAACAAACGGACTTAGAGTTACATCCGCAAACCACTCACCCTTAACGCTGGCCAAAAAATTCCAATATATCGGATAAATTGCATTACCGGCATGAGAGGCTAAATACTTCATATAAAAAATTACCGGGATGATATATCCGACTGCAAAAACAGCCTTTTTCTCATTTTTTAATCTTGAAAATAAAGATGCCATAAATAAAGCCAGAGCAAAAAGCCAATATTCCGCTCTCACCATCCCCGATAATGCCAGAAGTACACCTGAAAAAAACGGCTTCTTATGTAAAATATATATTGCCAATAGAAGCAGGCTCAAAGCCAGCGGTTCTTGCAGACCCGCAATATCAGAATAAATTGATACCGGCATAAGTATTGCAAAGACAGATGCCATAATTGCCGATTTCGTATTGAAATATTTTCTGACTAGAAGAAATAAAAGTGCAATAACCAAAGATCCACAAAAAGCCGATAACAGCCGGGGAATTACAATGCTTACAGATCCTGTTATTGCAAACAAAACCACTAGCACGAGAGGGTGAAGCAAACCCCAAAAATATTCCATCCCTTTGAGATCCCAAAGCCTTAAAAAACCCTGATGAAGCCCGATTTCTTTTGTTAAATATCCGATTTGCCAATGATGAAAAGTGTCATCATACCATCCCGGGCTGTTTGGGTCCGTTAGAATTAAAACAATAACCCGAACTGCAAATGCAGCAAAAAAAATAATTACCGGCAAATACTTTTCAACCCCTTTATACAGAATACTATCTTCCCTCTCTTTTTCACTAATCACATTTACACTGTCGACTTCCTCATCATCATGAAGAATTTTATCCAAAATACTTTTTGCCATATATAAAATAATATCAAATATTAGCTATTAATTCTCTTTTAAAATATTGAACTTGAGTTTAGGGTATTATTATTTTTCCAACAACTCATTAATCACTTCTTCAATTCCACCAACATGTCTTTCCCAGCTAAACTCATTTTTGGTCCGCTCCCGCGAAGCCTCACCCATCTTCTCCCGCAATTTCCGGTCGCATAATATTTTTGTAATTTTTTCGCAGTAATCTTTGACTTCATAGGGTTTAGCCAAAAAGCCCGTCACTCCGTCAACAACTGTGACTGTGGGGCCTGCATGATTCCATGCAACAGTCGGCACCCCCCAACCTCCCGCCTCAAGTGGACCTAATCCAAAATCTTCTTCGGGTGACGGGTAACAATAAACTACAGCGTTAGCATATGCTTTTGCCAATTCAGCTTCGGTTAATGCCCCGACAAAATGTACTTTTTTGTCGAGTTCCAGTTTTTTTACCAACTTAATAAGTTCTTTGGTATGTTTTGTTGGAGACCCTGTTACAACCAAATTTGCAACGTTTGGGTATTTTTTTAGGACTTGGTCGAAAGCATTTATAACATAATCAAATCTCTTCTGCGGGTCGTGCCTATTAGTAATTAATAAATAAGGTTTTTTTATTTTACTTTTTCCCAATGTTACGACCCCTGTAAAAGTGTTGTTAGAGCTGGGAATTTTTTCCGTTGGCTGAAATTGCGCTCCGGCAGGATTATCATGAGTTTCAATGGAGTAAATATTTTGAATTATATCGCACATGTAGGCACCCCCCACAAAAACTTTGTTTGAATGTACAACCGATAGCTTATCTAAAAAAGTTATCACAGGTTTTAAATATTGAAACATAACATAAAGCATGTGGTAATCTTTTTCTGTCGAATACCAACCGTAAGCAACATCAATGGGACGTGGATATACAACTCTATTTGGCTGGTTAAGATAAACAAGGTAAGGTTTTTTTAATAATTTAGCGACACAAAATGCAATCCACGCACCGGGTTGGTTTGCGCCGATAAAAATATCAATATCCCTAAAACGAAACGCAAAAATCGGCGCAAGTAAACTGCTCAAAACCATTCTGATTGCATTCCTGTAAGGAATTTTGTCAATGTAAGACGGGAAAAAAGTTTTTACACCTACGTCGTTGACAATTTCCGGATAACATTTTTTCCGGTCTAATGTGGGTGCATAAACTAAAACGTCAAATCCTTTTTCCTTTAGTCTTCTTGCTTCTTCCAAAACGACTCTTTCACCTCCACCGGAATATACAAATCCGCAGTGGAATATCGCAATTTTTTTTGTTTTCTTCATTACTTTCGTTAGGCTATCTTTTTTTGCGAAGTAAATTTCCTCATTATAACTAAAGCCGCGCAAGTAATTGCAGTAATTGTGTAACCCAAGAAAGAGTGTGCACCACTAAACCCTTCTTTAGCTTTCCAAATATCGCCTTTTTCTACTTCGTCCCAAGTTCCCAAAACCTGAGTTTCCTCAAGTGTAAAACTGTTCCGCTCGGTCACTGTTATCACAATTAGAAATATTACAAACCCGACAGTAACAAAATTCAGTAAAACGTTTTTTGGAATAATTTTAAAGTTAAGTTTTTGATTTATCCGACCAAAATCCACCAGTTTTACAAAAATAAGGCTTACTATCAAAGCCACAGATAATCCCAATTCATATACGTAGCGGCTCGAATGTGAAGGAAAAATTCCGCCTCCCGCAACGGAAATCAGAACAAATGTTATGAGGAAAAATGATGAGATGAAAACAGGCTGAAGGGTGGGTTTTCTGTCAAATAATACATATCCGAAAGTCCCGATTACAGGAAGTGTAAAAAACGAAAGCGGAATAACCCTTGATATTGTATAGCGAATGTCTTCGCCTAAAGGACCTGTCAGCATCCAGAAGAAAAATGCCGGATTGTACCAAAATGAAATCAAACCCCCTGCAAATAAAAAAACCACCAAGGCTCGTGTAAACTTAAGCCTACCCGAACCGAGTAATACTTCCGAAAAAGCGAGTATCCCCGCAATTATTAAATAAGTCAGAAAACCAAAAGGAGTTGTTAACGCAACGGTTGCCGACGAGATCGCGGCAAATACAAGATGGCTATATCCTCCGGATCTTATGAATGAAAATAAATTTGATAACGCAAAAGGAATAATCGTAAGCCCGACAATATGCGCTGCATCAATACCAAAAACCGATGCATCAACCCTCGCTTTTAAAAACGGATGGTATGGCAAAATTAATATTAAAGAAGACAAAAGTGCTATTAATTTGCGTTTACTGACAACTTTTACAAAAAAGTAAAATGTAATCGGTAGAAGTGTCAGGAAAAATATATTTACAATTTGTAAACTGATAAGATATTCAACTCCAAACCTACTGATTGCCTTTCCGATTAGCGGGATTACAGGCCCTGAAAAAGTATTCTCTATCGCGGGAAAGTCATGGAACGGAAAAACCATAAATGCATTTAAAATAAATATCAGAAGAAGAGATACCCACTCAATAAAAGGTGTATTCCACCAGACTTCTTTTAATTTAATACTCTTCCTGGCCTCGGATAATCGTTCTGACAATCTTTTTGCCCGGACTGCTGCAATTGTTTTACTTTCTTTTGGAATAAGCTCATCCATAATTATTAGTTCTCAACCTCCAGTTTAACTTTACTTTCCAGTATAAAACTATAAACAAACCACCAATAAAATATAAGCCATATTACCACAAGAAATGAAGAGGCATAGTCATGGAAAAGAAGTGCAACTTTTTGGTTAGTTTTAAAAGCCACGACCGCAACAAATGAAATCCGAAATAAATTAACTAAAAAAGTTCCGCATAAACCGAATATCCATGCTTTGATTTTTGAAAGCCTGTTGTAAGCATCGCCCTGAAACCCGACCCAGGCTGTTAAAACAAAAAATATTATTGACTGCCAGCCGATGCAATTCCAGGCAATTTCGATCAGAAACGGTTTTTCTCCGCCCAACATCAGATAATCACCCGCTATTTTCGGTGATAAACCGAACGGGTAAAGAATTACCCCAACCATCCGAATTTCCCAAGGGACGATAAAATCCTGAATAACCCTAAAAAAACCGTTGCTCAAAACAAATTTTGCTAAAACATTATTGAAAGTCGTCACTACAGGAAGAAAAACTAAAGAGATAGAAAGTATTATTAAAATAAATGTAAATGTTTTTTTCTGATTTTTCATTTTAATTTCTAATTTTTATTTTACTGCGTTTCCGTTTATTTTTAAGAAAATAAATAACGGGAAGAACAAACATAAAGTATAACCAGTTTTCGGGAACGGTTGAGAATTCAAATTCTTGATTTGCAGATTCGTTTAATACAATTGCAATTCCATCGTCCGAACTTGAGTTTGAGACTGCACTTAAATTAGCAATTACAGTTGAAGCCCCAAACGTCCCTAAATTAAAATCAGCACTCCAGGAAATACTGCTTACGGGTGATGATCTGACTGTGACATCGAATGTTGCTCCTTTGTTTGCAAATACATAAATTGAGTCCGTATTGGCTGCATATCCGATAGCCAAATTAGCATCGTTTTCAGCTGTAAATGGAGCTGTCAATGCTGACCAGGTAGTTGAAGAAGAGCATGACGCACATTGCCAAAGTTCGGTTCCGTTACCGCTCGGCTTATCAATAAAAAGCCAAATATCTGTCCCGTCGGTTGCTACTTCGTATTCAATCGACGTATTATCGGTGTCTGCAGCGGTAATATCATAATCTGCCCTATCCCATTCAGTTCCGCCATCGTTATTACTTACAGAATGCATAATCGTTGTACCGTCTTGGAAAATTAAATGCAGGTCATCTCCGATTGCAACCGCAGATGGATAATCGCCGGCATCGACTCCTGAATTTGCAAGAATAGAATTCCAGGCAACAGTACAGGTTGACGTATCCAGCGTCGTAACATCGATTCTATAAATATTATTGACAGTGCTTGTTGAAGTATCAACAAATGTAATAAAAACATCATCGGTTGCGCCTCCACTATCAGCAACAGCAATTGATGTAAACCATGAAGCTGTTGTGATATTCGTTTGGTCCGGTCCTGAACATAGCGCTCCCAGGGTTCCGGGGTCTGAAGCATCAACATCTACGTACAGAAATTCTACATTATCGGCAGTATTATCCCCCCAAGTTACCCATATTTTTTTCTGATCGTTTTCCCACCAGACTGAAGGGTTACGATTGTCCGCATCGCCTCCGTCAATGTCGGTCGCGTCTGTCCAATCCGTACCGGTTTCGCAACCGTCAACCGACGGTACACACTTCTCGTAAATTACATTGGTGCCGTCATTATAGAAAGCGTACCAGGCATCACCGTTTAACGCCCCGTTAGCCCAAATTATTTTTTTCTGCTGTTGATAATTAGTTTCAGCTGTAACTATTGTTGTCTGAATTACCGATTGAACCAGTGTAGGATCAATTACAACAGGATAATTTCTTGCAGGATCCGCAAGCCATTTTTGCGCATCGGTACCGATAATTTTTTTGAGTTTATAATCTCTTCCGTCCTTCTCTGCCTCGAATTCGATATCCATACGATTTTCCGGATGGTCTTTTTCAAACATAAAAGGCTTTTCAAATCTAAATACATTTTCCCCGCCCCCTTTTGGCGCAAAATAAACCACCCCGTCATGTACCGCAAGTTCCAGCCCGGATAAGTTGATATTGTAGTCCACACTTTTAATTTGCTTGTAAGATTTAAGAATTAATTCCTCTTTAAGACTGTCGTACGAAGGTGTGTAAATAAGCTCCAAATCATCTCCTGAACTTCCAATATTGTATTTATATATTCCGTCTTCCCGATAAGAGTCGTTATTAACAATTTTTTCTCCCGATAAACTTTTAAGCTCCATTTCTATCTCTCCTTTTTTATTCTTAATTCTTAGTCTTGGTTCGGGATGAAATATATAATCGATTTCGTTGGGTGTACCGGATGCAAATTGCGAAATTAACTGACCTTCTATTTTTTCATTTTTTACATCCTCTGCATCAACTTCCTGTTGTTTTTTCTGCGCATCTTTTATTGATACTGCTTTGGTAGTTGAAGCCTGAGAATCCTTAACGTCTATAAATGGTGCAAAACTAAATACAAGCATCGTCAGTGATACAACCAACGACAATCCTGCTTTCCCAAATATTTTTCCCTTTGTATTTATTTTAAATTCGTCAAACCTATTATTTGCAGTTGCCAGGGATAGGTATTTAGCAAGTGATTGGGATGTTGTTGGTACTGTCTGTACTTTCCCCGGCATTATCCCTGATATGAATCTGTAGAATCTGCCTCTTGTGAATACGTCCGTGATGCGTCCAGTCTTTGGAGTTCTGAACCATGGTCCTTCATNAAGGACTACAAATGAACCAAGTCCAAGGTAGTCTCTCTCTTCTGACTCCTCCAGAAACATTCCTACTGCATTCATAAGCGGAAGTGAAATCATGTTGGTCAGTACAAGTGACCATCCCCAGAGCTCTGTCCAGAAAGGCAGGTGAACCCTAAAGATTGTCTCGCTGATTAACCAGGAGAAAGTACCCAGAAGGAAGAAGAAAGCCTGGAGGTAGTAAGGAGAGAGGTATATAAACTCCAGCTTTTCCATAGGGGTAAGTGGGGATGGAATAAATCTCTTTGAAGAACTGCCAACTCCAAACTTCATAGACACACTTGTTGCCAATTGAGTATCTCCCTCCACCCACTTTCCAAACAATAGTCTTCTCCACATCTTCTTGACATTAAAGGAGTGGCCTTCTGCCCAACGCATACGTTGTCTGATAAGTCTTTTCAGGGTTGATACACACTCGGCAGGGGCCTGGATGTAAGGGGTATAGACTACCTTGTATCCTGCATCGTATAGCTTTAGAGTTAACTCAAAGTCTTCAGTGATGGAAGTATCCCAACCAACCTCTTCCAGTACGTCCCGTCTGATTGCATAAACGGATCCGTGTATTTGTTTGAATGCTCCCAGGATTTCCTGACCTGATCGTTCGATAACATAACTGCCTGCATATTCAGTCCTGACTCCCCTTGTAATCCAGTTCTCTGATTTATTTAACACATGCCACTGATATCCACATACTGCTGCAATTGCGCTTTTAACAGTAGTTGTTTGTGTTTGAGCATATGTTTGAGATTGGTTGTTGGTGGTGTTTCCACTGACTCCGGAGTCATCAGTGTCTGTCAACCTTCTTAAGTTAGTGTTTGTATTGTATTGGTAATCTGAGTTCCCCTTAAACTCCAGTGTTCCTGCCTGTGCCTGGAAGTACTTCATGAATAGCTCTAAGGTGTCAGGGTATGGTACAAAGTCTGCATCAAAGATGGAGACAAACTCG
>LBVN01000008.1 GCA_000993115.1 Candidatus Woesebacteria bacterium GW2011_GWB1_38_8b | reverse complement strand
ATTTATAGCAATAATATAACCTTCTACCCATCGATCTATCTTAGACTGATTTCCAACATACTGTCAACAGAAGTGGTTAAACTTCGATTCCTAGGAAATTTCTTACTAAATAGCCAATTCCAAAGGTCAGAAAAGAAACTCCTAAACTAATTCCCGCCATCTCTAAAAACCGTTTTTTAAATGGTAGATCTTGCGCAACTGAAATATAAAAAGTGAAGAAAAGAATAATTAAAATGGCGATCGATAAAGTAATTACCAATGCAAGGTAAATGTTAGCGAAAATATAATAAGGAATAATAAGAAGAATAACAGTAACAATATACATGCTGCCGGTATAGACAGATGCTTTTATCGGATCTTTAGCCTGGCCTTCTGCCTTAGTTGAAAGGTATTCGGAAGCTCCCATTGAAAGCGAGGCTGCAATACCGGTTATCAGACCTATCATTGCAATGAGTCGGGAATTTTGCAAAGCCAGAGTCAGGCCAGCTAAGGCTCCTGTTAGTTCAACTAAAGCGTCATTGACACCCAAAACCATTGAACCGACATATTTAAGTTTTTCTTCATCAAGAAGTCCTAATAACTGTTTTTCGTGTTCGTCTTCTTCTTTGCCAATAACTTTAGCTTCGGGAATTTCTTTTGCGATCTGTCCATAATTAACCTGAGCCGCCTCTTCACCTTTCTCCATTAGCTTTACCGAAAAGGTGAATCCTAATAGTTTGGCTATAAGTGTATGAAAAAATATTTTAAATGGTTTGGCTTTGGCCTTTTGCTGTGTGTACTTTTCCCAAAAAAGAGCATGCCTTTTTTCATCATTGGAAATATTTTCCAAAACTTTTTTGTTTTTATCCTCCCTTGTCCACTGCGCCAGCTTAGAATAGACAGCATGCTCAGTTAATTCAGTTTCCTGAGCTCTGAAAATCTGACGCATTAGCCTTTTCCTCAACCTTTTTCTTTTCCGCATCATTTAAGTTTTAGATCCACCCCACAAGAATAACAACTCCCATAGCAAGCATAACAATTCCCGTAATCAGGTGAAGAACTCTTAAGCGCTTTTGACGAATTTCTTCAGCTTTCGAGGGATCAAAACCTTTATACACTAACCACGAAATGACTATCATTGGCGACACAAAAATGAGATTGTACAAGATAAGGTAGCTAACAGCTTGGGTGTCAAATGTCTTTTTCGCCAGCATGCCTAAAATAACGATATATGGGCCGCTTGTACAAGGTAATAAAAATAAACTGACCAAAAACCCGATGAAAAAAGCTCCCAAAGGACCTGTAATGGAATGAATCAATCCTTTAAGTCGCGGTCGCCAACTTATTGGCACCTCCATCAAGAAACCCTTGCCATACCAAAAGTAATCTTTAAGATTAGCAAGACCTAAGACTATGGCTACCCAGCCAATGATTTTGAAAAACCAATTTGAAACACTTCCCAAGCTCAATGCCCGATAAAGCCCGAGACCCATCAGAAAATACGAGATGAATACTGAAGCCGCAAAGAAAAGACCTGAGTAAAGAGCCTTTCGTGAGTTGCCCGATGCTAGAATTGTTGTCATTAGAATTATAAGAACCGCAAATTCGCAGGGATTTATTGCATCAACAAGTGCTCCGGCGATAACGGCCGGTAAAGTCAAATCAAGATTCTGTTTTTCCTTGGCATTATCTAGTTTTTGACTACTTGTAGTATCAGCACTTTCACCCAAAAAATTATCAGCTTCTGAAACAAAATTAGCAATAATGGGTTTATCTCCAACAATTACTTTATTTCCGATAACCACTGTTGGAACCCCTCGTTCGTTCTCCGGTATACCCAAATTGTCTAAAACCCGATTAAACAAAACCGCGTTATCGCGGTCAAAATATATCTCTTTCTTCTCAACCGGATATCTAGCGAATAAATTCTCCTTCTCGAAAAAGTCTAAAACTTCCGCACAATGGGGACAGCCCGTCCCATAAAAGAGATAAATCTTTGCTGAGTTTTGAGCATTCACGGAAGTTGACAACCCGAGAACAACAAAAGCAACAAATATAACGGTAAGTAATTTTTTAATTAACATACAACTTGTTTTAATTGCGGATTTCATATCTGAATATTCTATGTCTCGTATCTTCCATCTTCATCATTTGTTCTGGAGTTAAACTTTCAAAATATCTTATTATCGGACGGACGGAATTACTGTGGGCTACAATCAGAACATTGATATTTTCTCTTTTCATCTTTTCAATGACTGCTTCAATAAATGAAAGTACTCTTTTTTCAACTTCTATCATACTTTCCCCGCCCGGAGGAGAGGTCTTATATGAGCGGTGGTATACAGGGTACAGTTCCGGATTTTCTTTTTTATACTTTTCTTTGCTTTTGCCGGACAAATCCCCATAATCTCTTTCTATTATTCTTTTATCTACTATAACTTTGGTATCAGGATGATATTTAAGAATATGTTTCAAGGTTTGCCTTGCTCTTTTCAGCGGGGATGTATAAGCAAGATCTATTTGAATCTTTTCCAATTTTTTTGCCAACAACCGAGCATGTATATGGCCCTCCTTTGTTAAAACCGAATCGATGCGTCCTGTAAATATTCCCCTTTTGTTATAACAACTTTCGCAGTGAGTGATTACATATAAATTCGACTTTATATTCCTTTTCATATTTTTTTTTGCATACCTCTTGCGAAATCCACGCACTTCAGTGCGTGGATGAGCCAGAATCCTTACTTGGCGAGAAGATACCACGGACTTTAGTCTGTGGTTCTTCCTTAACCACCATTGAGGCCAATAATGTTGTTATCGGAACGGCTAAAATAAGTCCAATACTGCCCACAAGAGTTCTCACTACTTCATCGGCAATAATTTCGTAATTTATTACTTCGGAAAATGGATGAGGGTTGTCTATAAATAGTAAAAGTAGAGGCAGAGCAGCTCCTGTGTAAACAAGAATAAGGGTATTGACCATTGAGGAAATATGGTCTTGCCCAACATCCATCGCACGCATATACAATTCATCAAATCTAATTCTAGGGTTAGCTTCTTTAAGCTGAAAAACAATCGCCGATTGTGACACAGTTATATCATCCAGTACCCCTAAAACCCCGATAATAATTCCCGCTAAAAGAAGTCCTCTAATATTTACTAGATTACCCTTTGCGACTTGCAAAAATCCCGCCTCTTCAGATGCAAACCCAGTAAGCTTAGAGACTTCAACAAAAACGCCGGCTAAAATGCCCGTTATTATTAAGGCAATTAGTGTGCTAACAATAGCAACTGAAGTTTTTTTATTAAATCCGTGTGATAAATAAAAAGTTACAGGAATAATAAATATTGATCCGATTATTGCAATTAATATCGGATCTGATCCGCTAAGAATTTTGGGTAGAATAAAAACAAATATAATTGCGAAAGATATTGCCATTCCCAAAAGTGAAGTAGCACCACGTAATTTTCCAATAATAGTTGTAAGAACAGCAAAGATAATAAACAGCCAAAGAAGCGAGCTTCGCCTTATAAAGTCAGTAATATAAAAAGAATCATTTCCTTCGAAATCCTTCGTATAGTTAACAATCACTTTATCGCCTGTTTTATATTTTGGTAGGTTCGCGGATGGAATATTCCCGCTTTCTATAACAATTTCCTTATCCTGTAGTGATCCTTTTGTAACCAGTAGTTTTAGTTTTTGGTATAGTTGTTCTTTCTCACCATATTCGGGAATTTGCATCTTTTCATCCATAACCTGAATGATTTTTGCTTCCAAACTTTCTTCAGTTTGTTCCGGTTCAATTTCCTGTGCCTTTATAGCAAATGGCGTCGTATAGATTAGGAAAGAAAATAGAAAAATTAAAAATATAATTGCCTTTTTTATCAGCATATATGTACTAAGTCCTCTTAAACACAGTCGAAAAAAGAAATAGTCCCGTACTTGAAATAATTACTGCCGGACCTGCCGAGATTGAAAAGTGCTGAAAAATGACTATTCCTAGAAGCCCTGCCAGACCTCCTGCTATCGCTCCACCATAAGCATATTGTTTTAAATTAATACTCAGGTTCCTGCTTGTTGCTGCCGGAATCGCAACAATTGCAGCAGTTAGTAAACTACCTACTATTCTTATTCCCAAACCGATTACCAACGCCACGGCAATTAAATAGATCAGATTATATTTGTCAATATTAATTTTCTCTGATTTAGCTATGTCCTCCGAAAATGTAATAAATACCATCTTTTTGTAAATTTTTTTAACAAGAAAAAACACTGCAATCGAAAGAAGAACGCTTAAGGTTGTTGTAATTAAAGTTAATTGAGATATGTCCCCAATAAGAGCCTGCTCTACCTCTTCATCCGGTAAATAAAGAAAGGCAACAGCAACTGATGAAGTAAAAACAATCGCAGTTAAAGTCTCCAAGGGAAGCTTTGTTCTTTTCTCAAATAACCAAATAAGAATTATTGCTAAAGTGAGCATAATAAAGGCTCCTATTGAAACATCAAACCCGTAAAGTAAAGCAATAGTTATACCCGGTAAGGTCAAATGTCCCAAAGGTCCTCCTACTAAAGACATCCTTTTGGAGAGCATAAGAGTACCCAAATAACCGGCAACGGCCCCTATCGAAGTGGTCATTAAAATTGCAAGTAATATTTTTTCGTCAACCATCTCTTTTGTGTTTATAATATTTGACCCCGACGCCATAAAGTTGCTTCAAGTTTTCGGTGGTAAGAGCGACTGAAGGAGTGCCATAACAAAGGCCGGTCTTATTTAAACAAATAACATTGTCTGCATGTTCCCAAACGACACTCAAATCGTGTGTTACTAAAATAATGGTTAGTTTTTGCTTCTCCCAAAACTCGTGAAGAAGGGAATATATTGTTTCTGTTCCACCAATATCAATTCCTGAAGTTGGCTCATCAAAAAGAAGTGTATCCGGGTTATCAACCAATGACCAAGCGATTCCTAATCTTTGAAACTGGCCAGTCGAAAGATTCGCAATTCTTTTTTTAAAAAGACTTTCCTCCAATCCTACAGATTTTAAACTTTGAAATATTTTTTCTTTGCCAATCTCTTTGAGACTATAAAAATCCTCAACTGTTAAAGGTAGAATCTCTTTCCGTTGCATTAATTCGTTTGGAGGCAGGTAACTTGTATTTTTTACAGACCAGATAACCTCTCCTTTGTACGGAATTATTCCAAGCAAAGCTCTAAGCAAGGTTGTTTTACCTGCTCCATTGGGTCCCAGAACAACTAAGGTTTCTCCCTTTTTAACCTCAAAACTCAGATCCTCAATTATTTTTTGATTGTTTAGTTCAACTGTCAAATTTTTAACACGCAAAGCTAAGTGGTTATTTTCCATAGTTATGATTTTTTTGAACAATCAGCACAAGTTCCGTAGAACTCAAGAGAACGTCTAGCTATCTCAAAACCTTTTTTCTTTAAAACATCCTCTTCCAATTCTTTCGCCAGACAATTAGTGACATTATCGATTTTCCCGCAAGTTTCACAGATAAGGTGATGGTGGTGCATCAAATCTGTGGATTCATAAGAAGTCTCTTTTGGATTTAAATGGACTTCAACCAAATAACCTTGGTCGGTTAAAAACTGTAATTCACGATAAACGGTTGTTTTATTTACAGATAAACCAATCGTTTTCAATGCCTTATGTAATTCCTGAGCGGTGAGAGGTTTGTCCGCTTGAGAAAACATGCCAACAACCTCTTTTCTAACATTTGTAATTTTGTGGCCCTTATCTCGGAGACTTGACAGCGTAAGATCTGAATTCATAGCTTATACAATATGCAAGACATTTGCGAATTAATAACTTCAATTATAAATAATATACTTAGATTAATGCAGTGAGGTTGCTTTTGTCAAGAAGTTTGTATCCTTATAGCTTTACCTGAAATGATAGCATTTGCAATCTTTTTATGAGCACTGTCTAAAATTCGAGCAAACGTGGGTTGTGAGACCTTCATTTTTTTTGAGGCATTAATCTGATTAAATTCATCAACTTCATATAATTTCAACGCTTCCAACTCATCGTGTTCGAGTACAATTTCTTCAAGAAAACGTAGTGGAATACCCTGTGGTTTAAAATAGAAAACACCCGGTTTGAACCGTATACAGCGCTGTATCTTAGGTCTTGGCATAGAATTTATGGTTATTTCTATTTATTTAGCTCTTCCTCTTGTTGTTTTACTTCAACAAGCTCCTCCTCCAAAGCCTTTTTATAATCAGCGAGAACTTTTTTCTGACCCTCTTTATCTTCTGGCCAACCCCAACGGAAATATCTACCTAAACCCCTATTATGGTGGTGTAGATGACCAGGTCCAAAACCGAAGCATGGTCCGAATCCTCTTCCTGTTCCCGGACCCATTCCATGAGGTCCAGTTGCATCAAAATGTGGCATAATATTATCACCTCCTCTCTTTATTATGAATACTTATTCAGTATAAGTATGTGGTCAAGATATGTCAACAGACTATTTATTAACCTTTTTTATACTGTCCCAAATGTCTCATTTAGCCTCAAGTGTGATACACTTGGAGTAATCAGCTATGGGCTCGAATGGGTCTAGACCGACCTGCTCAGCAAAAAGTTGCTTCTTTGAATTCCTTCTTATATGCTTGTTAAAAGTGAAATATTACACTCTAAAGGTAGCTGACATTGAACGAAAACTCCCTATAATTGCAATTGCCCCAAAAGTAAAGGTTGCCTCATTTAATCTACTTGGAGACAGTAAACTTGTAGACGTATTCGCAAAAAAAATGGCAGAAAAGTTAAAAGATTACGACTTCGATTATTTGGTCGGTCCGGAGGTAAAAGTCGTTCCGCTTCTTCATGAACTTTCCAAACTTCTAAAACAGGACAAGTATGTAATATGTCGTAAAGAAATTCACGGTTACATGGTATCTCCGATTAAAAGCAGGCAAAAAGGAGGGCTTGTACTAAACGGTACTGACGCAGAACTTATCAAAGGTAAAAAAGTGGTCATTGTTGACGATGTCGTAAGTACGGGTGCAACTATATATGAAGTGGAATTTCTTGCAAAACTAGCCGGAGCAGAAATTGTTGCAAAAGTGGCACTTTTCAGACAGGGCAATAGGCTTCATCCCAAACAGAAAGGTATCATCTTTCTTGGTGAACTTCCTGTTTTTACTTCTTGACCGATAAAGTGCGAATAAGTTAAATTGGAATTATCAAAATAATAGCCTGTTAGCCGCGGGCAAATTTGAATAATAAAATGGCAGAATTACAAAATCAGTTTTTGGTTTTTGTGTAATTGTTACGTTCCCGCTTCAGGCGGTTTTTTTGTTATGGAAACAAACAAAGGCGGTCATGAGGAGACAATTAGAGTATGTCCAAAATGTAAGTGGTTATATGTTGTTCAACATGGTGGTCAAAAAAGTGGTAGTTCTCCGTATGTTAGCGTCAGAGAAGTTGGCGGAAAAGCAACGGGTTATTGCTCTCCTCGCTGCAGACCTAGAAAAAGTTCGCTTAAAGATACTAAAGCTTGGTATAAATCGTTTGGTGTTGATTACGATGAAGTATTTCCTCCGGGATATTTGGCACCTTCAAGAATTCCAAGAGTGTTAGTCCAAGTTGCTCGAATTAGAATTCTACAAGAACAGGTTGCAAATGGAAATGGAAGGAGGTGATAAAATAATGACAAAAACAGATCGATTGGCAGAAAGAAAATTATTAGATGCAGTATATAATCCGGGGGACACTATAAGCAGAAACGGTAATTTACCCAAAAGAAGACATGTATTAATTATTCCAACCTATGGTCAAAAAGGAGTAAAGGTAGATACTAATGAATTTCCTCCAGAAAACAGGGTTCCAATTACCGGATATTCTGAAGCACAGGAAACGCAAACTATGCAAGACACTACCTTTTGAGTATAAATAAACGACCAGTGTTGTTGAATCTGAGAATCAACATTAAGGGATCGTCTAACGGCCATCCTCGCCTAGCGAGTCTAGGCGAGTAGGACGACAGAATCTGGATCTGTTATTTGGGGTTCTAATCCATCAAGCGGAACTTAGATTTTTATTTGGTCATTACATTGGCACGTTTTGTACCCCAGTTGCAGGCAAGCCTTAAAATTGGCGTTAAGGTTTTCCCCTCGGGCGTTAAAGAATACTCAACTTTAGGGGGAATCTGTTTATAAATTTTTCTAGCAACAATACCGTCCTGTTCAAGTTCTCTTAGCTGGCGGGTTAGCATTCTCTGAGAACAATCGGGTATAATTTTTCGCAGTTCTCCAAAACGTTTTTTGCTGTCTATTAAATTCCAAAGTATAAGCGTTTTCCATTTACCTCCAATAAAACCCAGTGTAAAAGCAATATAGCAGTTATAGCTTTTATTTCTGACGGTAAAGTTTGTCATCAAGATACAACAGTATACAACATGATACTATAAAACATTTTTGTGCGTACTTGCAACATAAGAGTTAAATGACTAGGATGAAAAAAAGGGGGTGAAAATTTATGGATAAACATGAACATCGTGCAGAATTAGTAAGTGGTTTCTTAAAGGAACAGAAAGAAATTTTTGATTTGTCAGATCAAGGGATATACGCATTTCTTGATGATGATTGCAGAGTCTGTAATAGTAAATTTGCAAAAATGCTTGGTTACGATTCCCCTGAGGAATGGTTCAAAGTTAACGTAAAGGGAGCATTTCCGAGTGTCTTTTTGGCTAATAAAAGTCAACAAACATTAGTGAACGCATATCAAAGGGCTATTGAGAAAGGTGTAGGCTCAACAATCGAAGTAACCTGGAAGAAAAAATCAGGTGGCGATGTTGATACAACTGTTATTCTTGTCCCAGTAGCTTATCAAGGTCATACGTTTGCACTACACTTTGTTTCTTAAAAGCAAAAAACTATTTTATATTTCCGATGTTTTTGAAGATGAGCCAAAAATAGAGGGGGAAATGATAAAACAAAAAACTTTTTAGGTTCTCAACCTTTTTGTTTAGAAAATCTTTGGCTTTTGTTGTCACGCTTTGATTATACCCGTATTGAGGCTATAATGTTGGAATGAAGTCGCTAAAAATTGCAGTTGGAACCAGTTCTGAACAAAAGATTGGATATCTAAAAGAAGCTTTAGATGAGATTGGAATCGAAGCTGAAATTATTCCAAGTGGCGTTAAAAGTGGAGTTTCTGATCAACCAATTACCGAAGAAGAAACACAAACTGGATCAATGAATCGAGCAAGAGCTGCTTTTGAAAATACTGATGTTGATTTTGGGATTGGAATAGAGATCGGCTACCACAAAAATAAAGATGAAGACTTCGAGATGTTTTGTTGTACTTCAATTTTTGGCAAAGGTGAGGCTGTAGCTAGTTGTTTCTCTACTAAATTTTTGCTTCCAGATTTTCATCAGCAAATATTGAGGGAAAATAAGTATCTTGGAAAATACGTGCTTAAGTATAAAGAAGAAGTTGATGAGCCAGTTATAAATTATACAAGAGAACTGATTCGTGGCAGAAAACCATTAATAGTTGAGGCAACAAGAAATGTCTTACTCCAATTTCTAGAGCTACATGCAACAGTTAGTCATTTACTAAAGTCTGATAGCTTAGGTTATAGAGATAAGTCTCTTGGAATTATAATAGATAAAGACAAAAATTTTCTCCTTGTCCAACTTCATGATTATGGTGGGAATGACTGGAATTTTCCCGGTGGCGGGATTGAAGAGGGAGAGACTCCAGAAAAAGCATTATTAAGAGAGTTATCTGAGGAGCTAGGAAGTGAAAAATTTAAAATCCTGGCAAAAAGTAAAAAACAAAAAGAATATGATTGGCCCGATTTCATTATTGTTAAGGATATTAAAAAAAGAAATGGCAAAACCTTTAGAGGGCAAAGGCAGAATATTTTTTTAGTTGAATTTACAGGAGACAAAGATGAAATTAAACCTGATCCCGAAGAGATACGGCATATTAAATGGGTAAGAAAAGATAAGTTAAAAGACCATCTCAATTTTCCTCGTCAGAAAGAGATATTTAATGAAGTGATTAAGGAGCTACTGCCTGAATTATGAGCAGTCATCTTAAAGTCTACTTAGATATATCCCGCTACATCAAGTTTGAGGGTTAAGACGATTCCTTTTTATAAACGAGGTTTGCAAGCTATGCTTATGCTGTCTCATTTGTATCATTTAGCCTTGATGTGAGACAATCAGTTAGGATGAAAGGGTTCTTGACCGTCCCGCTCAGCACATCAGTCCTCGTTTTCACTTTTTAAGACTATTTTTATTTCTGTCTGTTCCCACTGGATTTGTTTGAAAAGCTCTCAAAAGAATTTGGTTGTTTGGACTTTTCACTTCTAAAACTTGGGTAAGATTATGAAGTTTTACCTCGGAATCAGAAATTGATACTGTATCGCCAACAAGTATTTCATCTTTCCAAACCGATTCTCCCCAATCAATTGGTTTAGTTTCAATATTTGTAAACTCCCGGAAATAACTAAAATCTACATCGTTATAATAATTTCTTACAATTGAGGGGTCGGAGGTTGACTGCAATATCTTGGGGTCGGTTTTTAGATAGAAAGCCAGTTGAAAATATGCTATTTCCTCAGGTTTGAGATTTTTTGCCTGATCAATTACGAAGTGCTTATCCGGATTTTCGCGGATAAATTGTGCTAATTGTTTAAACTGAGCCGCCCAGGTATCCGCCCTCAATTGCGGAAGTAAGATAAAATATCCCCGCCATAGAAACATAACCGATATTAGAAAAAGTACCGTAAATGCCACAGTCGATAATTTATTTCCAAATTTAGCGACAAAGGCATCGATTGCATAACTGATTGTCAGTGTCAAAGGCAGTAAAAACGCCAAGGTTCTTTGCATGTGGAATGGCTGGTGAGTGAGAGCCCCAGTAAGAGGGGTAATGAATAGTAACGTTATGATAATTTTTCTTGTCAGCTTAACTTTGCTTTTGTAGACCAAATACATGCCTAATAGATAAGGCAATATCGCCCATTGATATAAAACTCCCATTTCCGGAATCGAGCGCTGGGGATCCGGATCGCCTAAAAAGAATAGCGATCGCGGAGAAAAATAATTTGTATATTGAGCCGAAAATTCTCTTACAAATGCAAGGGAAACTGTCGCCGTGGGCGGTAGGTATTTAATTTTTTTAGCCTGTGATGAAACCGTATCTGCATAAAAATGTTCTTTCTTGGATAAAAAGGAATCTGTTTGCAACATGTATAAATTCGGAAGTTGGATAATTCCCGCGATAAATACACCTACCGCGATAAATTTTAGATTATTTTTAATATTAATTTCTTTTCTGAAAGCTAACCCAAAGATCACAAAGGTCAAAGGCATCAAAAATCTCATCGGGAAGTCGGCATAAGTTGTAATCGAAATAACCGGAATAAGCAGTGCAAAAAGTTTTGAGTTTTTCAGAGATTTAACAAAAAGTACAACTGACAAAACAAAAAGCATAAATGCCAAATTTTGTTCGTACCCCATCCTTGAAAAAAACACGAGCCAAGGGGTTACGGCGAAAAATAATGCTCCGAAAAATAAACTCGTTTTTGATTTACAAATTTTCAGACTTTGTAGTAGATAGAATACAAGAACAATAATAATTAATCCGCAAACTGCCGATAAAATCCTTGTTGAAAATTCCGACGAGCCGAAAATTGCGACAAATGGAACGCTTAGATAAATATACAAAGGCGGTGTGTATGATCCCATTTGTCTAAACCCAAACGGCAGTATTTTTCCATACTCGTCTTTTCCTGTTTTTAAAATCGAATAGATATTTACACCGGTTGAAGCTTCATCTGCAAACAACCCCGGAGGGTTCATCCCCAATTTGTATAAGTAAAAAAAGGCGGATACGAAAAGTATTATTAAAAGTAATTTAATATGTTGCATACGATATGGTTTGAATAAAAACCAGACTAAAAAGCATTAAAAAAACAAATAAATATTTTTTGTTTTTAAAAATCGGCTCAAGTCCCACCGCAATAAATGCAGCGAGTGTCGGAAATAAACTAAATGGTCCCATCGGATTACTATTGCCTATTAAAGAAAGTAAAATTAAAGGGGAAGACGACAATAATAAAATTTTAAAACTTGATTTTTTAAGTGATAAAAGTCCGATTACCAAAAAGGGTAAGAAAATGTACGGAAATTTTTCATATTCAACAACACCAACTCGTTCTCTTGGATGATTTGCGAAAAAATATAAATTTGGGTCCATCACTTCAAAAAAGTTTTCCTGGAGTTTATAAAATATCAAAGCCTCCTTCCTCTGTTCAAGCCAGTTTGCAAAACGGTAAAAATGTCTTGGATACCCTCTCATCCTTTCTTGCTGTTCTATTTTCTCGTTTTCATTCAAGAAAGTTAAAGGGTTTATTGAGCTTGTTTTGTATTGGAAAATCAGGAGAATAGAAATAAAAATAGTGGAAATGTAATAATATCTTTTTTTACCTTCATAAATTGAAAGATAAACAGAAATAGATGCCATAATTACGGTTATTCCGATAACCATGCTATATGTAAAAATTTTAAAAAGCCAAAGATTTAAAATGAGGACAAAAAGCAGTGGGGGGATTTTTTTCGAGGTCATAATAGATTAAATATATCAATTATGCGTTGAGTATACTATGAATTAATCAAAGTGTAATCAAATTGTATCTCTTTCGGTCTCCACCGAGTCGGATTGAAATGCTCTTATAAGAATTTAAACTCTCCCTATCCTTTTTCTTCTTCCCGGTCTTTATAGTTATTATATAAATTTTTCTTTTTGAAGATTTAAACCGAATATTTAAATTTTCCCCGACAGCGATTTGTAGACTTCTTTTTTAGTCATTAAAATCGAACCAACCGACGCCAGAACAAATACCGTTTGGACAATCCATCCCAAAATCGGGACAAAACCAAGTAGGTAAAAAATCATAAGACCAAATAAAATATCCAAGTAAAGAGATTTTGTTTTGAACGCACGCCTCGTAATTAACTGTCCCGCGAAAACTGCTACAAAAATCTTTGCAACGTAAATAACAAATAAATAACCCATAAGTAAAATAAATCCGAGCGGAATACCCAGAAGGGTCACAAAAAGTATGAATACAGCAATCGGTGTTACTACGACTGCAATAAATCCTATTCCAAGATTCGCCAAGAATTTTGATTTAATGTTGTCTGCGGTTTTTTGCGTAAATCCTGGAACAAATTTTGCAAGTAATAGTCCGATTACAAGTGCCGAGAAAAAGCCAGCCATCATCCAAAATCTAAAAAATGCAGGTCCGGACCTTTTGCCGGCTTCTCGGGCTTCTTTAAACTCCTTCGGAGGAAGGTTTTGTTTGGTTTCCCCTTTTATTTTTGCTCCATCTGTAATTAATGCAGCTGTTTCGCTGTAGTAAGTTACATTTCCGCCTACATCGGCTAATGACCCAAGCTGTAAATTTCCACCCGCAAAGTTTACGTTCTTACCGACTTTGTTATTAATTATTAAATTCCCGCCTCCGACTTCCACACTTCCGGGTACTTGAGTTTTAATTTCGATATTTCCACCTACGGCGGTGGCGCTCCCTAAAAGTTTTGCGTTTTCCGCAAGTGTAATTTGCCCACCTGCGACAGTTACGTTTTTTGCAACATCTGCCGAGACGCTAACCTGCCCTCCGGCGACTCTAATGTTTCCGGAAATTTTCCCGTCAACCTGCACAGTTCCACCCGCAGCCATCAGATCTCCATTTATGGTTCCGTCTACCAAAACATTTCCACCAACCGCATATACATCTCCATTGACAGTCCCCGAAATTTGAATTGTTTCACCTGTTACAAAATAATTTTCATTTACAACTTCACTTTTCGGTAAAATGGATTGCTTTCCCTCGCGAAAATTAGACTGCGCATAAACGGTTGAAGAAAAAACTACAAAAGCAAGTAAAACGCCAAGAAAACTAAATGACAAAACTTTAAGTAGTGACCTCATAGACTGATGTTACAATAATTTTTTAAAAAAGTGAAGAGTTTATAAAACAAGATCTCCAATAAAGTATCTTGTCAGAAGATTTATTTCTCGGCTGTTGTGAATTCTGTCAAAAAATTTCTTTGCGTTTAATCAACATCCTTGGACTATAATCTGTTATTTCATAGAAAACCAAAAATCCCCTTCCAATCGTGGAAGGGGATTAATATTTATCTAAATTGGATTACAGTTTACTCAACCACCAAAGTTCCTTTCATGCCCATTTTCCGATGGTTTCCAACACTACAGTAAAATTCAAAAGTTCCAACTTTGTCTGGCGTAAATTGTATATCCAGCTCACCTTCAGTAACCCTTTCTGATTTTACGTTCAACTCGTCAATCACAAAATCATGAGGCATTCCTCCGACCGACGTAAATTTAATTGTTACAGGCTGCCCGACTTTTGCATTAATGATATTCGGTTTAAAGTAAAAGCTCCCACCTTCAATTGCGATCGGTGATTCCTGTGCAACTGTGGTTTCGGCCGTTTGAATATCATCCGCTACAATTTCACTGCCTTCCACGCTTTCAGTGATTTGAGTTACGGTTGGGCTAACTAAAGTCGTAATTGAAGTTTTCGAAGCAGAAGTTTTTCCTTTTTTCATAAACAAGAATCCAACTAATGCAACTACAATTATTAGAAATACTCCAATCATCATCAGTACGCTCGAATTATTATTGTTGCCGGTTTCTGTTTGTAAGTTTGGCTGATTTTCAGTACTTTGTTCTTCCATATTTTCTCACCTCCTTTTACGTCTGATTAGTATACCAAAAAGACATTAATACAAAATATGCTGAAAATAAGCTTAAAATGGATTAAGTCACGACAAATCCACCTCAAAACAACTAAAATAAAACGTGCTATACTTAACGTATTGATAAACAATACTTCAATAGACGAATTAGTAATCCTCTTCAAAAAAAGAGGTGGTATTATTAACAGATATTATCTCCAGGCAACAA
Organism: Candidatus Woesebacteria bacterium GW2011_GWB1_38_8b; assembly: GCA_000993115.1. Lineage (GTDB taxonomy): Bacteria > Patescibacteriota > Microgenomatia > UBA8517 > UBA8517 > GWC1-37-12b. The sequence goes on along the minus strand of LBVN01000008.1, from coordinate 52,461 downwards.
ACAGAAATAAACAGGCTTTAGTTTATTTTAAAGGCTGGCACAGAGGCTCCAATATTCGTGAAGCCATCAAAAAAGCCCTAAGCATAGAAACATAGTTTCCTACGGTTTTTTCAACTTCAGATATACTTATAAATTACGGTTGTTGGCTTGGCTTGGCTTCGTTTTTAAATAAAGGATTGAGTTGAATACTTCTTGCAGTAACACTTCCGTCAGAATTTGTACTTCCTATAACCATTACTTTTTCTCCTGTTTTTAAGTCTTCTTTAGTTTTTGTTTCAGCCTTATTTATAGTGGTTGAGTCCGAATAAAACACAATTTTGCTGCTCCCGTCATTTAATTTTACTGTTATGGATTTATCATCATTCCCAATTATTTCGCCTTCAACCGGAGCAAATCCTCCTCCATTTCCTGTCTGACCGTTAAATCTCATGTTATTTCCGTTTCTATTTCCGTTTGTATCTAAAAATCTTTGAAAATTCGGTGTCTTACTTTTCTCATAACGCATTCCACCATAAAATCCTCCCCCTCCAAAAAGCAGTGCTGTCAATATGATAGCAATAATTAAATTTTTACTACCGCCATTGGTAACTTTTTCTTCGTTTTTCATAAAATTTCACCTCCCTCCGGGCCAGAGGCCCTATGGGCCGGTGGCCAATTTTTTTATATTTATTCATACCGCAGCGCTTCAATCGGTTGCAAATTTGATGCTTTTTTGGCCGGGTAGAAACCAAATGCTATGCCAATTCCTCCCGAAACTGTTACCGCAAGGACTATCGAAATAAGTGATATTGCAAAAGGAAGACTTATAATTTTCGCTATAATATAAGAAGCCCCAATTCCTAACACCATACCAACCAAACCTCCAACCAGCGTCAATATAATTGCCTCAACTAAAAACTGGGTGATAATAACTGCTTTTTTTGCCCCGAGTGCTTTACGCAGTCCAATTTCCCGAGTCCGCTCAGTTACGGTGACGAGCATAATATTCATAATCCCAATACCTCCTACAATAAGAGATATAGCAGGATCTGACAACTTATGTCTTGATAGTAAAAGGTAGCCGATTTCGTCCTGTGCAGCCACCATAACGTCTTCACTTTTTGCCTCAACAGAAATCGAGCTTAAACTGGTTGAGCCGAATAAGCTTTTTTGGGCGGTTGTAAGAGGAATATAAATAACGTCATCCTGGTTCTGGAATCCACTTCCGCCTTTACTTACTGTTACGCCGACTACTCTAAACGACTGACCTTGTATCCGAATCGATTGTCCGATAGGAGTCGCGTTGTCTCCAAAAAGATCTGATACAACCTGTGGTCCTAGAACAGCAACTTTTGTTTGTGAGCTTACATCTCTGTCAGTAATAAAATTACCGGCTGATACTTCAACTTTTCGAACAACTGAATAATTCGGTGTAACACCGGCTATTTGAGTATTCGTATTTTTTCCCCCTGTTGTAACCTGAGCACGTCGGGAAAACTCGGGAGAAACGCGTTCAACGTTAACAATTTCGGAAGAATTCTCAATTGCCAGTGCATCTGCATAAGTTAGAGTACTTGCGCTTCCCGCCCCTCCTTGTACAAAACCCCCTCTTTGGCTTGCCGGGGAAATTGTTAAGAGGTTTGCTCCTAACGATTGGATTTGATTCGCAACTGCTTTTTGCGACCCCTGCCCTAACGCCATTAAAGCTATAACGCTTCCGATGCCGATAATAATTCCAAGCATCGCTAAACCTGTTCTTAATTTATTCAAGCTTAGAGTTGCAAAAGCCTCTTCAACTATTTCCTGATATTCCATAGTTTATTTTTTTATATTACTTTTGATTTAACCGCAGCAATTTTTTGTTTATGTCCGTTCCCGTCTTCTACCAACTTACCGTCCCTTAGATGAATGATCCTCTTTGCGTGCTCGGCAATATCAGGTTCGTGAGTAATCATTAATATTGTATGCCCCTTCTTATTCAATTTCTGAAAAATTGCCATAATTTCTTCCGCCTGTGTACTGGCAATATTTCCCGTAGGTTCATCTGCCAAAATTATCGATGGGGACAGTACAAGAGCCCTGGCAATAGCAACTCTCTGCTGCTGCCCGCCTGAGAGTTGATTCGAAGTATGGAGCATTCGGTCAGACAAACCCACCATTTCCAGATATTTTTGGGCCACTTTCAACCGCTCTTTCTTAGGAACTCCGGCATACATCATAGGTATCATAACGTTTTTTAATGCTGTAGTTCGCGGAAGTAAATTAAAAGCCTGAAATATAAAACCAATTTTTCGGTTTCTAATATCCGCCAGCTCATCGTCATTTAAATTTTCAAGTTTTTTACCGTCAAGAATATAGGTTCCGGAAGTTGGAGTGTCAAGGGCTCCAAGAATATGCATTAGAGTTGATTTGCCAGATCCCGAAGGGCCCATTATTGCTACAAATTCACCGTCGTTTATATTAAAAGAGACATTATCTAATGCCTTTGTCTCAACTTCTCCAGTTTCGTAAATTTTACTAACATTTTTTACCTGTATCATTATCTTGCAATCCGTAAGTTTCCTCCACCACCTCCGAAAGTGCTAAAAACAGATCTTGTTTGGGTAGATGTTCCACTTGTCGAACTTTTTGCAGCACTACCAGACACAACAACGTCTCCTTCTGATAATCCACTAACTATTTCTGTTTCGGAGTCGGAAGAAATCCCAACCGTTACAGGTAATTGGGACTCGGCACCATTTTTCAAAACGTTCGCAAAATTTTCCCCGTTGGTAGTTGTAATTGCACCGGAAGGAATTTTTATGACATCAGTTTTTGTTTCCAAAATTATATTTGCGGTTGCCGCCATATTAGGAAGTATTGCCAAGTCGCTGCTATCAAGTTTGATATTTGCAGAATAGCTTGTTACGTTTGAAGAAACAGATCCGACACGATCAATAGTCGCAACTACCCCGGTAAAAGTCTTTCCTGAAACACTATCTAAGGTGACAGTAACTTTTTGCCCAACTTTTACTTTCGGAACATCCAGCTCACTTACGGTTACATTTATTACAGGAAGTGAATCCCCTTTTATAACCGCTACCCTTTGAGAATTAATATTCGTTGTGGATGTTGAGCTTTCTAAAACCATCCCTTCGACAAGATTTACACTTTCGATAATTCCGGAAAACGGTGCTGTAATAATTGGTGATGTCGAGCGGTAATTCAAGCTTGACGATGCGAGATTTGCCTGGGCAGATTTTGTTTGGTCGTAAGCATTATCCCGGGCAACTTCCGCTTTCGTTCGAGTTTCTTTTTGAGCTAAAGTCTCATCCGTATCGTGCCCTTTAACTTCGTCCAAAACCTTTTCCGCCGATGCCTGCGCTGACCTGTAAGAATTATTGGCTGAGTTGACACTGTTTTGGGCCGACACAAGTGATGCATAGGCCTGCGCATTTTTTTCAAGACCTGCTGAATCCAGAGTAATTTCTGCAAGTTTTTGGCCTGCAACGACTTTATCGCCATCTTTGACATAAACTTTTTTTACTACACCTGAGGCTTCGGTACTAATAGACAAAGTGTTTGTCGTCAACACTTTTCCTGATGCGCTGACTGTTGAAACAATCGTACCTTTCTGGGCTGTTGCGGTTTGGTACTCATTAGTTGTATCCGATTTTCTATTTCTGACAACAATAAAACCAACTAACAAAATTAAAACAACTGATATTAGAAGACGAGATTTTCTTGCAAAAAACCATGACAAAAGATTTTTAATTTTTCCCATAGTGCAATTCTATATCATTATTTCTTAAAAAACACTGAAAAAAGACATAAAAAAAAACCGAAGGCTTTAACCTTCGGTTTTTAAGAATTACTGAGCCATTTACTACTGGCTTTCTCCCATCATGTGCCCCATCCCAAATCCTCTTTTGAATCCGTGTCCAAATGGTCCTATCGCTAAATTTTCAAATCCTTGATCTTTTAACCAACTTCGAAATTCCTCATGAATCGATTGCATTTTATCCCTTCTTTCCTCGGGGGATAAATTTCGCAGCTCATCCATTTTATTTTGCATTTCTTCATGTTTATCCAAAATAGCCCCCTTTTGGGAAGAAGTAATCTCTCCTGACGAAACTAACTCATCTAACCTCTCAGAAAATCTTGCAAACATTTCTGCCCGTCGCTCATCGCGCTCATCATCAAAAACTTCCTGCACGTCGCTTATATTTAAATTGAACTTTTGTGCAATTTTTGTAACAATTGGTGGGTAATTGCTGTTGGCCGCAGTAACATTAGTCGCCAAAATTCCGACAACCAAAATTGATAACGCCAACATTGTTGGCAGAATTACCTTCCTTCTTATATTTTTACCTGATTTAATTTTTTTCTTTTTCGACATCTTTTCACCTCCTTTTTACCCTCCTATAATCGCTCCTCAAGTCGCGTACGAATAGTACCCAAAAACTTGAGGTAAGATTAGGAGGGCCCCAAGTCCATAATCAAAACTGTAATTTAATAATATAAATTTACAGTTACTTTCTTAAAAAAAGCTTAAAGTGAAGAGGGTTATGAAAAGTTGGCCGTAAAAGTTGAGCCTTTACCTGGTTTACTTTCAACCCTGATTGAGGCTGAATGTAGATTTGCAATTTTTTTTGCAATAGAAAGTCCCAATCCAAATCCGGATATTTCGTTTTTATTTCTTGACTGGTCCGCCCTATAAAACCTATCAAAAATATGGGGTAAATCTGATTTCGAAATTCCAATACCATTGTCAGAAACAATTAATTTCGAACTTCTGGCAGTTCTTTTTGTAATGATATTTATTGCACCACCGTTATTAGTGTACTTAATAGCATTATCCACTAAAATTTGGACTAACTCAGTCAAAGCTACAAGGTTTCCTTTTATTCTCGTATTCACCAGTTCAGACGTAATATTTATTTTTTTCAAAGCCGCAGTTTTTTGTGATTTCTTTATAACCCCTACTGCAATTTCTGCCAAATCAACTTGTTGAAAATTGTGTGGAGCATTTTTTTCATATCGAGAAAGCGTTAGAAGGTAAGAGGTCAGATCTTGAATTTTATCAACATCTTCTAAGTTACTTCGAAGTATTTTCCTTGCGTCGTCTAAAGTCATTTTTTTATCGCGAAGAGAAACCTCAATTTCCGTTTTAAGAGATGTTAGCGGGGTTCTTAATTCATGTGATGCATCTGACACAAAGCGCTTGTGCTCTTCCAATACTTCCTCAATAGGCTTAAGTGTTACTCCGGCCAAAATATAGCCCCCTACTCCTGCCGTAATTAAAACAGCCAAATTAATATAAATAAGATTAATAACTACTCTTTTTCTTGCTTCTTCATAAATCTCACGGTCGATAATTCGCCCTAACTGTACCGGTCCATAAAAAATACCAAACGGTGCCGGCGCGTTATCAACTTCGTCTTTAATATTTTCTAAAACACTGCTTGGTAAATTGTTACCTTGAAGTCGCAGTCCCCGCCAAATTTCATAAACAGACCCGCGATAAGCTAGTAAGCTAAAAAGAAGACTTACAAACATGATTATTATCAGGTAATAAGTTGTAAGTTTAATTCTGGCTTTTGTAAACATTTTTTCAGTTTAAATCTATCTTATACCCAAATCCTCTGACCGTTTTTATAATGGGCTTTAATTTTTTGAACGGCTTTTCAATTTTTGCTCTTAAAAATCCTACAAAAACCTCAACAGTGTTTGGCAATATATCGTCATCGTAATTCCAAATACTTGCAATAATTTGTTCCTTTGTTACAACTTTACCCTTATGACGAAGCAGATATTCCAAAAGTGCAAATTCTTTTCTTGAAAGATTAACATCAACTCCGCTCCTTTTTACTTCGTAGGTCGAAGTATTTAAAGTCAACTCTCCGAAAGAAAGGATCGGATTTAGCGTTTCGCGAGGTCTTCGCGTCAGAGCCTTAACTCTTGCAACAAGCTCGGCAAAAGCAAAGGGTTTAGTTAAATAATCGTCGGCGCCGGAATTTAAGCCATCAACTTTATCTCCAACTGCCCCTTTTGCCGTCAACATCAATATTGCAATGTGGTTGCCTTCCTCACGAAGTTTTTTACAAAGTGTCACCCCATCGATTCCAGGAAGCATCAAATCAAGAACGACCAACTCGTAACTTTCAGTCGTCAGAAAATCATACGCATCCTCACCATCAAAAGTTATATCAACAGCATATCCTTCCTGCTCCAATCCTTTTTTAATAGATTGGGCAATTTTATGATCATCTTCTACAATTAGTATTCTCATAATAACTTGATCAATGAGAACTTGTATAACAAGTTCGATTATGATCATCCTCCACCACCAAAATTCTCATACAATTTTAGATTATACTCAATTTGCTTAAAATAAACTTAAAAACCAAAAAACAGGGCAAATGTACCCAATATCATTCTGAATTTACCCAGAATACTGTCAGATGCTGAAGAAATTCAGCATGACAAAAAATACAATGCCCTGTTTACTTACAGATTTTTAATATCTGTTTCTGCTGCCTCCTCGATCACCTCCTCGGCCACGGTTATCACTGCGTCCTCCGCCGTATCCGCCTCCGCCTTGGTTATCTCTAGGAACCAACGGTCTTGCTTCATTGACGGTAATAGATCTTCCGTCAAATTCTGTGCCATTGAATTTTTCAACAGCAGCTTTTGCTTCTTCTTCAGATGCAAATTCGACAAAACCAAATCCTTTTGATTTTCCTGTGTATTTATCGGTGATGACTGTTGCAGAGACTACAGTTCCAGCTTGTGCGAAGAGTTCGCGCAACTTGTCGTCTGTTGTGCCCCATGACAATCCCCCAACAAAAAGTTTTGATGCCATTATTTTCTCACCTCCATTTCCTCAACAAATTTTACGCTACTGACTGCCTGGACTATTTCGGGGGAAATGAGTCACAAGAAACAAAGTGCGTTTCAGCCCATAAGCCAAAAGGCCAAAGGACTAAAGTAAATTAATTTGTAAACCCATTATACAGAAAATCCATCCGATATGCCAATTGATTATTAATACCCGTCAAATATACTATTATCACGAGGTAAAATGGACAAAATTTTAGAAATTAAAGGACTTACGGTAAAAAAATTTCACCATAAAATCATAGACGACTTGAGTTTTACCCTGTACAAAGGGGAAACTTTGGCTGTGGTCGGACCAAACGGTGCCGGCAAAACCACACTTTTTCAGGCAATTACAGGATTGACCGATTATGAAGGAGAGGTAATATGGGCACCGAATTTAAAAATCGGGTATGTGCCTCAGAGGTTTTATGTTGACAGCGATTTACCGTTAACTACGGAGGAATTTTTTAAATTAAAAAATGCAAAAAATAGCGAGATTGAAGACGCTTTAAATTCCGTAGGACTGCTTCAAAGAGTTGGACACATCCAAAGCCCAAACAAACACATTTTAAAAAATCTTCTCGGTGAGCTTTCCGGCGGTGAGCTACAGCGGGTAATCATCGCTTGGGCATTAATCGGAAATCCCGATGTGCTTTTATTTGATGAACCGACATCCGGCGTTGATGTTGTGGGTGAGGAAACAATTTATGAAACACTTAATAAACTAAAAGAAAAAACAGGAATGACGATAGTTTTAATTTCTCACGAGCTCGAAATTGTACGGAAATATACCTCAATCGTACTTTGTTTAAATAAAGAAAAAGTCTGTTATGGTCCTCCTCAGGAAGTATTTACTAAAAAGACGCTCGATGAATTATTTGGACGGGGCGCATCGATTTATCATCACGAGCATCATCACTAAATTATGGAAAATTTATTATTTTTAACAATTGTTGGAGGATTCGTAGCTGCAGCTTCTGCTTATGTCGGTTCAATAATGGTTCTTAAGAGAATGTCGCTTGTAGGCGATGCCCTTTCCCATGTTGCACTTCCGGGAATCGCGATAGCACTTAGTTTAAACATCTCACCTATTTTGGGCGCTTTCACGGCTCTCACACTTGCAGTTTTGGGAATTTGGTACTTGGAGAAAAATTCCGATAATTATCCGGAGGCTTTAGTAGGCATATTTTTTACCGCAAGCTTGGCAATAGGAGTTTTAATTACGGACGAATTGGATTTACTCGAAGCTTTGTTTGGGGATATCGAAAAAATTGGCTACGCGGAAGGATTGGTGACAATTATTATTTCAATTATCGTAAGTTTTGTAATCTACAAAATTATTAATAAATTGATAATCGGTGTAATCTCCGAAGAGTTGTCAAAAGCCCAAAAAATAAATATAAATATAGTAAATTTGATTTATCTATTAGCGGTCGGTGTGATAGCTTCTCTTGGAATTAAATTTGTCGGAACACTTCTTACCGGAGCCCTTGTAATTATCCCGGCGGTCGCCGCAAAAAATATTTCGCGAAGCATGAAGTCTTATTTTTTAACGTCTGTGACTTTTGGAATTTTATCGGCAATAATAGGAATTCCACTTGCATATGTTCTATCTCTTCCTGTTGGTCCGATTGTCGTAATAACCTGCGTAATTATTTTTATAATTACTTATTTGTTTAAAAAACCAAGTTAATTTTTCCTGAACTTATCTAAAAATCTGGTTATCACATTTGTAAAATAATTACCTTTCTTAAGGAATTTTCCATCTTTCTCTGCATTTTTTGACCAGACAGAAAGAATCAACCACTGGCCTTTTTCATTTTTTTTGGCAACTACCTCGATTTTCTCATCATTATAAATTTTGTAATATACGTAAGCATTTTGGCTTTTTGCATATCTTGAAAAATCGGGTCTATTAAACGTCGCCCATGCATCACCTTGGCTGATTCCTCGCTCACGAAGACGCGAAAGCGCGTGATTTGTCCAAATTACTCCACCATAGTTCTTATCCATTTGATAATAAGTCTAATATTTCCTTTTCCAGTTTTTCAAAATCTTTTTGAAGATCTTTTGTAATATCACTCCCAACTTTCGAATTTACATACTCAATTATCGCTATGTCATGTGGTGCTCTATGAAATCGGTCTAAAAATTCATTGTGCTCCTCAAAAGGAAGTTTATTCAAAACCGTAGTCAGTGCTCTATGATGAACCATCTCATCTATCAATTTCCATATTTCACTTTTCTCATCATCATTGACATTAATTTTTTTCAAATGTTTCTCAACTTTTGTAAAAACAACAAGGTGATCGTAGTACAGCATCATATTAGTTTAATTTTGTTAAATACTCGTTAGTTTTATTGTATTCCACAGGACCTAGAGGTATCTTATTTTCGGGATCATCTACAAAAAATACAAGCACCGGTCCTTTTTTATATTTTAACCCGCCTAAATAATTCATGACTTCAGGGCTTCCGCCAAAATGTTTTCCTGTCCAGGCTGCCGGACCGGAATCAGCGACTGTTGCAATAACTGCCTTTGCATTGTTTGTATTTACAATCATAACTTTTCTGTATTTATACCAATTTTTTATATACGGCTGGCGGGTGTTCCAGTCTGGCAGATAAAGAGTTTGCACAACTGCGTACCATTTTTCTTTTTCTACTAAGTCATCGCTTAATTGCGCAGCATTTGTAGCAAAATAACCCCATGCTCCGCGTCCGGGAGCCATTCCCGAGGCTAAATCCGGTCCAGTTCCATGATTTTGTAATTTATCCCCAGGGTAGCGGACTAAATGCTGTTCTGCTCCGATTAAACCGTAGGTTGTATTTAAATGCTCTCCTTCGAGGTTAGCATTAACTTTTATTCCAACAGAATTGTAAAAAATCTGCTCCAACAATTTTTCTTCACCCTGGGTTAATGGTCTAACTTTATCCGGCAATATGTCTTTAAACGTATCTATTAAAAATTTATCAAGTCCGCTTTCGCGTGAATTATCCAACTTCTCAATAAGTGCGTAAGGTGTCGGCAAAGCTTTCGAATTATCAGGAGGAGCAAGAAGAAGAGCTCCAAATACAGCTCCCGCTCCAATAATCTTTGCAGAATGTTCCCTGATATTTTTTAAATCCAGTTTTTTGTAGTCAAAATATTTTTTTACATGGGGGTGCTTATTATAAAGGGTACTTATTTCTTCCAAGTGTTTTAGTTTAAGACGGTTACGCAAGACATCATAATCAATCTGATTTTTTGCAATTTTATGATATGTTTGTGTGGGCAGTTTTCCTTTCATTTCTCTTAAACAAATTCTCTTAATCTTTTCAGGGTTTCTTCTTTTCCCAAAATCACAATTGATTCATTGATGGGAGGAGTAAATTTACTTCCTGCTACTGCAATACGAAGATCCATGAAAAACTCTCCGGTTTTAAAATTATTATCTTTCACAACCACCATTAATTTCGAATTTAATGATTCTAAATCAAAAGGTTCAGTTGACTCAATAATTTTAAAGGCAGTTTCCAGATGTTTTTTATAATTTTCTCCAAACAGTTTCATATCCGGTTTTTTATAATCGAAAAAAAATTCCGCAAAGGTTGAAAAATCCGAAAGTTTAATTAATCTATCTTTAATTAGAGGAATAATTTGCTTTACCTTTTCGAAATCAGCATTTTCAGGTAAATATGGTTTTAAAAGAACAAGAAGTTCGTCATCAGATTTCTTTCTAATATAATATCCATTGAACCAGTTTAATTTTTCAATCGAAAATTTCGGGTTTGCCTCCTGAAAGCCGTTAATGTCAAAATTTCCAACAAATTCTTCCAATGTAAATAACTCTCTGTTATCTTTTGGAGCCCACCCCAAAAGAAGAATAAAGTTGATTAAACTTTCGGGTAAATATCCATCTTTCAAAAATTGTTCAACGAAAACTGAATCACGTCTTTTGGAAAGTTTTTTACCGGTTTCTCCCGATAAAATATCTGTGGGATGCCCGATTGCAGGAATAGGACCTCCCAAATATTTAAAAACCAAAAGGTGTATTGGTGTGCTCGGGAGCCAATCGTGACCACGGATTATATGGGAAATTTTCATATCGATATCATCCACAGCAACTGCTAGATGATATGTTGGAAATCCATCAGACTTAAGCAGAGTCGCATCATACACAGTCTCGGAATTCCAGCTGATTTCTTTTTTATGAACAAAATCAAAATATGCTAAGGTTTCCCCCTCCGGAACTTTCAATTTTATTGCACCGGAGGTCAATTTTTTATCTCTGCAGGGATCCCGAAGCTCTGCGGAAAAACCCTCTTCCTTTGCATTTTTAGCTTTGCACTCACAATAAAACGCATGGCCCTCAGCAACTAATTTTTCAGCCGCTTCCTTATATTTTTCCAGTCTTTCAGACTGAACATAATACTCGTCCCATTTGAGATTGAATTTCAACAGTGTCTCCTTTAGCGCCTCCACTGCTCCTTTAACTTCTCTTTTTTGATCTGTGTCTTCGACTCTCAAAACATAATCCCCGTTGTTTTTCTTCGCTAGTGCATATGCATATAACGCAGTTCTAAGGCTACCTATATGCAAAAATCCTGTCGGGCTTGGGGCAAAGCGGGTTCTGACTTTTCCTTCCATATCTAAGAGATTTTAACACTTGAGGGGCTTTTTAGCATTTGGAATTTGATAGTTACCAAACTATAATGAAATAATCATGACTCCGCTAACAACTGTTTCAATAACAGCCAGGAAGGTGGTTCGATATGGTGTATATTCTATAACCCTTTTTTTTCTTGTACGATTTGCCGTTCAAACGGCAATCACTCTTTATAGAAAATTCTTTCCTCCTGCTCCTCCACCTCCAACCGTTGCGTTTGGTAAACTTCCCAAAATTCCATTTCCTATGGAACCACTAGCCAATGTAACTTACAAATTGGAAACACCGGATGCAAGTCTTACAAAATTGGCTGAGCAGTTACCTGTTTTTGTAATGCCGCCTGTAACACCTAAAATTAACGCCTTTAACGATGCGAAAGACAAAGCACAAAAATTAAAATTCAGCGTCGATGGACAAAACATTATAGAAAATATTCCCAATGTATATATTTTCAAGAAAAAAGATTCAACGGCTATACTAACCATGAATATTATTTCGGGTACCTTTTCTGTAAGCTATGATCTGGCTTCGGATACGACCGTCCTTCAAATAAAACCATCATCACAGGAAAAATCAATAACTGATGTGACCGCATTTTTACAAAAGGCAGAGTTATATACCGAGGATCTAAGCGGCGATCCCATAACCCAACTAATCCGGGTTGAAGGAGGGACACTTAAAGAAGCAATTTCGCTATCCGAGGCTGATTTTGTCAAAGTAAACTATTTCCGGAAAAAAATAGAATTTGGGAAGTCTACTTTTGGAAGCATAACTCCGGACTATCCGGAATCAAATGTTTGGTTCATAACTAACGGCGAAGATGTCGTCCTGGGTGAATACCATTATTTTCCTATTGATGAAACCAAATCGGCAACGTATCCGTTGAAAACCTCGGAAATTCTCTGGAAGGAATTGGGAGAGGGAAAAGCTTTCATTATTAACCCGCAAAATCAAAAAGGGGAAATAGTAATCAGACGTATTTACCTTTCATATTACGATCCGGGTCAATCTGCATCATATTACCAACCTGTTGCTGTATTTGAAGGTGATAATAATTTCTTTGCAGTACTTCCGGCTGTGACTGATGAGTATTACGGTGATAAGTAATAGTTTTTAAAATTTGTAGCTTTCGAAAACCCAGTCAATTATTTTTTTGGTTTCTCCAAAACGGTCGTCACTCCCAAGTACAACAATTATCAGCTTTCCATTATCACGCTCAATATAAGTGACTAAATTTTCCTTTGCGTTTTCTGTCCAACCGGTTTTGATTCCTAAGACCCCGGGGACTACGCCTAAAAGCTCGTTTATATTGGTCAAGTTATGAATTACTTTTCTGTCCGTACTAGTAACAATCGCTTTTTTTGTCCGTACGGTTTGGGCGATAAACGGCCTCTCTATTGCGTAATTCGCCATCTTCGCAAGATCAAATGCTGTCGTATATTGGTTTTCATTATCAAGACCCGTCGGGTTCTCAAAAACCGTGTCTGCCAGATCAAGCTGACTGACTTTTAAATTCATGGCAGTAACAAAGTTTGCCTTACCTCCGGGAAAACTGTTTGCAAGAACCTCAGCGGCATCATTCGCGCTAAACATTAAAAGTCCCCGAATCAGATCAGCTACCGTAATGGATTCGCCTTCCAGAAGTTTCATTTTCTGACCTTCAACTTTTACACCATCAACTTTTAAGACGCGATCCAATGGGTAATAATCCATAGCCACAATTGCAGTTGCGAGTTTTGTAGTTGATGCTGGATAAAGTCGTAGAGTGGAGTTTTTATCTAAAAGTAGTTTTTTACTTTTTATATCCAAGACTACCGCAGATTGTGCGGTCAATAAAGGTAGTTCCTGATCAGAAATTTTTACCGCATTCAAATTTTTTGTAGGAGTTGGAGTTGTGGTAACAATCTGACCCAAAACCAGACTTGGTTTCGTTGCATCCCGGTTTATGTTAACTAAAGCAACGGTAATTATTATAATAGAAAAAAATGACAAAACTAACGAAACTAAAAATTTCATAGTAAACCTTACTCTAAAGTGAAGTTGTTAATTTTGCAAGCACTTTATAAAAACAAATGAACTATTTTGTTTTTTTCTCTTTTAATTCCGAAAGTCTGAAATCAACCCGCTCCATATCGCGGGGGAAAAGTGAAGCCTCGCGGACATTCGAAAGTCCTAAAATAAGCATTGTAATTCTCTCAAGTCCGAATGAAAATCCACCTTCAGGAGGCATCCCGTATTCGAAAGCCTGAAGATACATTTTAAAATTATCGGTGCTCATCCCCCGATCTTTAATTGCGGCAACGAGTTCATCGTGATTGTTTAATCTCTGGCTCCCGCTTAAAATTTCTACACCGCGGAACAATAAATCATAAGAAAGCGAAAATTCAGGATATGCTGGATCGGGTGCAGTATAAAAAGCCCGCTTTTTTGTTGGATAATGAGTAACCGTAACAAGATCAGACTCATGCGCCTCAAGTGCCCATTTGCAAATTTCCCTCTCATCTTCGGGCATTAAATCTGGTTCACCTGTGTGATCAACGCCGGTTCGCTCGAGAATAATTTTCTGGGCTTCTCGCATCGTAACCCTTGGCACTTTTTTATCCAACTTTGGTTTTTCAACTCCGTATTCTTTTAAAATTTCAGGATATTTTTCGGAAACATATCCAATCGTTTCTTTCCCAACAAATTCCAATGCGTCCATCAGCTCGTTAAAGTCAACAAATCCCAGCTCACAATCTAGCTGAATTGATTCTGAAAGATGTCTGGTTGTAACGGAAGGCTCCATTCTGTATGCATGCGAAACTAAATAAACCCGCTCAAAAACAGGAACCATCATTTGTTTATAAAGTTGAGGTGATTGAACCATAAAAGCTTCATGTTCATAATATTTGAGCTTGAAAACTTCCGCTCCGCCTTCTGTAGATGAAGCCGAAATTGTCGGTGTAAAGACTTCAGTACAACCCAATTTCTGTGCTGCAATCCTAAATCCTTCCATTATGGCCTCTTGAACTTTAAAAATATTAGAGACTTTATGATTTCTTAGACTTAATGTCCTAAAATCTAGAAGAGTTGGAAGAGACAATCCCAACTCTTCTTTTCCCATATCGAAAGGTAATTCCTTTGCCGCAGATAAAATTTCAACTTTTTCAACCTGCAATTCTACCTTACCAGTTGTTAATTTTTCGTTAACCAACTTTTCAGGCCGTTTTGCAATTTTGCCGGTAACTGCAACTGCGCTCATTGGAGATATTTTTGGTAAGTTGGTTCCAATGCACTGAATTACCCCACCTCTGTCCTTTAAATCAAAAAAGGTTAATTTTCCGTGGTCACGGACGGTTGTTACCCAACCATTTAGAAGTACCTCCTCATCTATCTTTTTAGGGGAATCAGAAATTAAAGTCCTTTCCATATCCTACGTACCAGCTTTCCCAGATTATATATTAATCCACACGCTTGACAATATCTAATGTAAATTAGTAAAGTACTTGGTACGTGTTGTTCGGTAATAGGTTCAATACGCAATATTTATGCCTACAGGAAAAACACACTTGGGCGGGGGACAGAGAAACCGAAGAGGTGCGCAGTATATACGCGATTTAGGACGACTTACAAACGAAGAACTAGTTGCTAAATATGGACCAGTTGACCTGAGTGTTCCCTTTTTTGGAACTAAAGTTGACCCGAGCGGAAAAAATTTGAAAACCAAATACGGAAACGGAATCGTCAAAAAGTGGCACAGAAACAGAAAAATAAAACTTGTTATCAAAATTTACTTTGTTGATTAAGATGTTTTTTAATTTCGCTTTTTGCGATTCTTGTTTTAACAAACTCCAACCAATCACTGTTTGGGTTTTTTGAGTTTTTACTTTTAAGAATTTCTACGACATCGCCATTTTTAAGTACTTGAGATAGTGGAAAAATCCTTCCATTTATTTTCGCGCCACTGATAAAATCACCAAGTGAAGTATGAACGGCATATGCAAAATCAATGGGGGTTGAACCAACAGGAAGGTCGAAAACGTCTCCTTTTGGCGAAAACACAAATATTCTCTCACTTAGTGCGTCGAACTTCACGGCTTCTAAAAATTCGTTGCTATCTTTGATTTCGCTTTGCCAGGATGCAAGTTGTTTTACCCAAGAAAGTTTACTTCCTACACTTCCTCCCATTTTTTCCAATTGATCCGAATTTACATCGCCTTTACTTTTTAGTTCTGAATAAGCCCAATGTGCAGCAACTCCATATTCAGCCGACTCGTGCATTTCATGTGTTCTAATCTGAAATTCAACGATTTTTCCGTTAGGTCCGTAAACTTTCGTATGGATAGATTGATAACCGTTAGGTTTGGGTTGGGCAATAAAATCAGAAACATGACTTCCAAGAAGAGGTCTAAAGTAACGATGAATTATACCCAAAACAGCATAACAATCCCGAACTGTTTCAACAAAAACTCTTGCGGCAACAATGTCGTAAATCTTATCGAAATTCCATTTTATATCCGGTCGTTCTAATTTTTTCCATAATGAATACGGTGTTTTTTTTCGAACATCTATAGCTACCTTGATACCTTCATCTGAAAATCGCCTAAGAAGTGTGGTTTTTATTTTTTTAATTCTTTCTTCCGCTTTCTTATAATAAACTCCGGATTCGGCTGTTACTTTTTCATATTCTTTTGGGTACAAAATCGGAAACGACAGTTCGTTTAATTCTGCCTTAACTTCTCCCATACCAAGCCTTTCCGAAAGCGGGGCATAAATCTCCTGGGTTTCTTTGGCGATTTTTATTTGCTTATCAACCGGTAAAACCGACAAAGTTCTCATATTATGAAGCCTATCCGCAAGTTTAATTAAAACTACGCGAAGATCTTTTGCCATCGACAAAAACATTTTACGAAGATTTTCAATAAATATTTCATCATCACTTCCACGAAGTCTTATTTTTGACACAGTCGAAACTCCATCAACCAATCCGGAAATTTCTTTCCCGAATTCCCGTAAAATATCGTCTAAATTAGCCGCACCATCATCAACCGTGTCATGTAACATTCCGACAATAATCGAGGTCAAATCAAGTTTCCAACTTGCAATTATCTTCGCAGTTTCAAGTCCGTGCATTGAATAATCTTCACCAGACAATCGTTTTTGACCAAAATGCGATAGTTTTGCAAACTCCCATGCTTTATTAACTTTTACAATATCTGCGTCCACATATCCAAGATCCTTAAGCGTTTTTATTAATTCATTAAACTTCTCTTCACTTTCCATGTGCATTTAATATTTTACATCTTTCAGTTTCAGTTGGATCTTTTCGTAACCGTTCCAGGTATCTTTTTCAACCGAGTATGCAATTTGCATTTTTTTACTACTCAAGATTGATTCATAAAGTTCACCCATTCCAAATCCGATAGCGTCAATGACCTTCCCGTCGTTTTTTAATTTTAATTTAATATGTCGGGAATCCGCACCAATTAACTTGATTTCCACAACTTCGCAACCGCTACTTGAAAATACAGGGGTCGGATTTCCCATTCCGAATGGCTCAAAAGCTTGCAATATATCTAACAATTCCGCCGAAATATTTTCGAATTTTAATTCTGTATCTATTTTTAACTTTTTTTCAAGCAAGTTATCATCAACATGTGTTTTAGCTAACTCATACAATTTATTGGTAAAGATTTCCAAATTTTCTGTTTTCAGTGAAAAACCAGCCGCCATAGTGTGTCCGCCACCGCCGATTAATAATTCATCTGCTCCACGGATCAACTCGATTATATTTACTCCGGAAATGGAACGGGCAGAACCTTTACTTTCGACTTCACCCTTTGAAATTACAATTGAGGGAAGATAAAACCGCTCGACCAGCTTTGATGCTGCCAGTCCTATTACTCCCTCGTGATAGGACTCGTGAGCCAAAATAATAATTTTATTTTTGGATTTTGAATCATCCTGAATTTTTATAGCATGAGTAACGACTTCGTCTACAACTTTTTGCCTCTCAATATTTGTGTCATTTAAAAGTCCTGCAAGCTCGTTAGCCTTTGTCGAATTATTCGTACAAATCAATCGAAGAGAATCGATTCCGTGGCTCAGTCTTCCCATTGCATTAATTCGTGGGGCAATTAAATATCCTATTTCATAAGTTCCAATTTTTTCTTTGTCAAAAGCCGCTGTTTGAAAAAGAGCAAGTAGTCCCGGTCTTTTTGTATTTTGCAGTTCTTCAATTCCAAATTTTACTAAGCTTCGATTTATTCCAACCAAAGGAAGCTGGTCGGCAACAACGCCAATTGCTGCTAATTCCAGACTAGAAGCTGCGCTCTTACCAAGTTTTTTGTTTAACTCTTTTGCAAAAAACCAAGCTAATCCTGCACCTGAAGTCAAAGTTGAATGAATAATTGAAACCGCTTTAGGTAACTTTTCATCTTCTAAATGATGGTCAATTATTATTACATCAATTCCTAATTTTTTTGCGGCATCAACTGCATTGTGTGCAACTATTCCGTTATCAACTGTGATAATTAGCCCAAGCTTGGGATTATTGTTTTTGAGACTTGTTACTGTATCTACGTTAATCCCATAACCTTCGGAAAATCTGTCAGGTATGTAGGGGATTACTTTTTTTGTATAGCGATACAAACATTCCCACAAAATTGCGCTTGAACAAATTCCGTCAGCGTCATAATCTCCGTATATTAAAATATCCTCATCTTCAGCAATGGCTTTTATTATTCTTTTAACCGCGATACTTACTTCTTTATCGCTAATTCCCAGTTCTCCAATTTCTATACTTTGCGGATTTTTCGGATTCAAAAACTCCTCTTTTTCTTTTTTAGTTTTTAGTCCACGATTTTCCAGCAGAAAATCCGCAAGTTCATCAATTTTAAAATTCTTGCTTTTTGTATTATTTAATAACTCCCACTTGTAGTTTCTCATGCTCTATTATCCAATATCGAGTATCGAATGTCGAATAACCAACTTCTGTCGTATAATTAGAAAATGAATATTAACTTACCACAACAAGTTATCGAAATAATAAAAAAGTTGGAAGATGCTGGATTTGAGGCTTATATAGTCGGTGGTGCTGTGCGGGATTTGTTGATGGGACGGGTTTTGTACGACTGGGATTTAACGACTAACGCCACCCCAGAGAAAATTCTGGAAATTTTTGGTGATGAGGCTTTTTATGATAATAAGTTTGGAAAAGTTGGGATAAAGAATGAAGACGAAAGACCTTATGAAATTACGACTTTCAGAAGCGAATTCGGTTATTCCGATTCCCGCCGTCCGGATAAAATTCAGTGGGGTAAAACCTTAGATGAAGATTTAAAAAGGCGCGATTTTACAATAAATGCCCTTGCTCTTCGACTAGTTAAATCCGCGCACGGTGAATCACACAATAATACCGACGTCGAAATAATAGATTTGTTTGGAGGTCAGAAAGATTTAGAGGGCAAACTAATCCGTGCCGTGGGAGATCCTTTTGAGAGATTCTCGGAAGATGCGCTTCGTATGATGAGGGCTGTCAGAATTGCGAGCGAATTGGATTTCAAAATCGAAGAAAAAACTTTGTTCGCAATTAACGAAAATGCCGCATTAATTCATAAAATCTCCCGCGAAAGAGTCAGGGACGAGCTTTTAAAAACTCTGGCTAGCGCACACCCGTATGAAGGAATTCAAATTTTCAGAAACTCCGGACTTTTGGCTGAAGTTTTACCCGAGCTGGATAAAACCTTCGGAATCGATCAAAAATCCCCAGGGAGGCATCACATTTATGACGTTGGTACGCATTGTATAATGGCACTTAAATTTTGCCCCTCAACTGATCCTATTGTGCGATTTGCCACTTTAATTCATGATGCCGGAAAAGCACAAACATATAAAAAACTAGAAAACGGAACAATTACTTTTTACAATCACGAGTTGGTTAGTGCGAGGATTGCAAAAAATATCGCGGATAGGCTTCGCTTTTCAAATGAGCAGAAGGATAAATTCTGGCGACTTGTTCGCTTCCATCAATTTACCGTAAACGAAAACCAAACCGACAGCGCAATAAGAAGGTTTATAAGAAACGTCACACCTCAGTTTTTAACCGACATGATTGATTTACGGGTCGGAGATCGCCTCGGCGGTGGAGCGTCAGAAACTTCGTGGAGGCTGGAGGAATTTAAAATACGCCTTACTGAAGTCCAAAAACAGCCATTTTCGATTCGGGATTTAAAAGTCGACGGAAATGATGTAATGAAAGTCCTCGGAATTAAACCCGGGCCAAAAGTTGGAGAGATTTTGGAGAAAATATTTAGTGATGTTGAAGAGAAAAAGACCGAAAACGAAAAGGGTAAACTTCTTTTGCTTATTGAGGAATATAAAAACTAACTACACTTCAGCCACAAACCCAATTTGTTTACTCTCGCTCTTCTTTCTGCGTTCAAAAACAAATCTTTATATTTTACATCCGGAGGGTAAGTGTAGGCGTTTGCAAAACCTTCTTTGACCAATGCTTCATTAACCATTATTTTATTTTCTCCCTCACCAACATAAACATAACGCAAGAGTCTGCCGTATTTATCTTTTTCCGAAAAATCTTTTTCCAAACTTACATTTTTCCCAAGAACCAATTCTTCATTTTTCTTTTTTGCCTCGAGTGCAAAACACTCATTTTTACTTCCGACTTCGGGCGTATCTATGCCTATATACCTGACTTTTATACCGTCTCCGATTTCTATTGTGTCGCCATCAATTACTCTGGTTACTAAAGAAGTATTTTCACTTTTTACATCGCTTGCAGGAAGAACTGTCGGGATTTCTTTTTTAAGCAGTGGAATATTTTCGTATATATTTTTCGGATTCTGAACTTTTTCGGCCAAATAAACTACCAACAAAAAGTTAAATATGATAAATAAAAGGTTTGCAATTTTTCTTGGTTTCATACGAATTTAATATCGCCAATTATATAACAAAGGTGTTTAAAAATACACTATGGGGAACAAATTAATTTTTACGTCTAATCAGTTTATCCCAAGTTACCAAAATTGGTACGGCTACAAATGGCGAAGAATAAGTTCCGGAAATTGTACCTACCAAAAGGGCAACCGCAAACCACTTGATCGTCTCCCCACCCAAAAGTATTAGGGCAATTAACATAAAAACAATTGTCATTGAATTATTAAGTGATCGAACCATTGTTTCAGTTAAAGCCTTATTAGCAATTGTTTCCATGTCTCCCCCATATTTCTTCTGAGTTTCTCGGGTGCGGTCGTAAACGACAATGGTGTCATGAACGGAAAAAGATAATATCGTCAGCATTGCCGTAACAAAAAGAAAATCTATCTCAGCGCCCATAAAATGCCCTAGAAGTGAAAATGTCCCAAGAAGAACCAAACTATCGTGAAGCATGGCAATAACAGCCGATGTCCCATATTTAATACTTTTAAACTGATATGCTACCCATAAAAGTATGGCACTAGCCGATATAATAATTGCATAAAAAGTTTTCTTGATAAGCTCAACTCCGATCGTTGCACCTACAGTTTCGGTCCTTAATTCTTCAGAATCCAAATATTTGGCTTTTACTTTTTCCGTAATCGCCTTTGATTTATCCGAAGGAAGTGCAGAAAAACGAAGCTCATAAATATTACCCTGGGAAAGTCTAACAGCATTTGGCTCGGCATATTCTTTCACCAAATCTTTTAATTCATCCCCGGATACTTCATTTTTGAATTTATACTCAATAATTGTTCCGCCTGTAAAATCAATTCCTGTTTTTAATCCCCATTTGTACAAACTAAAAAGTCCGGGCAAAATAACCACAGCCGAAATTAAAAAATATATAAGCCGGTAACGCATCCAATTTATCATTTTGTTTTTTGTATAAGCATTGTTCTAAGTAAATTTCTTGAAACAAATAACCCCGTAAAAAGTGACACCAAAACCCCAAGAGTCAAAGTAATCGCAAATCCGCGGACCGGACCTGATGTATGCAGAAAACTAAAATCCATCGGATTTGCCAAAATAAATGCCGTAACCAAAGTCGCAATGTTGGCATCACGGATAGAATCCCATGCACGACCAAACGAAACCTCCAGTGCATTAACTAAATTTCTTTGTTTTCTTTCCTCTTTGAATCTTTCAAAAATCAAAATATTGCTATCTACCGCCATCCCGACAGAAAGTAAAAATCCTGCAATTCCGGGAAGCGTCAATACTACCGGAATTAGTTTATAAAGTGCAAGAGTCGTAACGGCAAAAACCAAAAGTGCAATATCTGCAATTAAACCCATTTTCCCGTAAAGTAAAATCATAAAAATAAGTACCATTACAACTCCGACAACTCCTGCCTTGATACTTTTTTGGATCGAATTGGCCCCCAACGTCGCTCCGACTGTTCTCTCTTCAACCAAGGAAACCGGAATCGGAAGTGCTCCGGCGTTAAGTTGTATCGCCAGATTTTTTGCCTCGTCAGAAGTAAAGTTTCCAGTAATTTGCGCAGAACCTCCCAATATTTTTTCCTGAACTACAGGGGCTGAAACCGGCATCCCATCAAGAAGGATGGGGAGCGCTTTTCCCACATTGGCTTCGGTAATTTTCCCGAATTTTTCGGCACCTTCTTGGGTAAACTCGATTGAAACGGCAGGTTTACCGTTATTTTGATCATAAACTACTTTTGCACTTTTAAGATCGGCTCCTGTCAGATCAGTCGGTATTAAACCGGTTTTCTCATCCGGTCCGACTTCGGCAAACTCTAACTTTGCCGTTTGACCTATAATCCCAATCGCTTCTTTCGTATTCATTATTCCGGGAAGTTCGACCACAATTCTCTGCTTTCCCTCAAATGAAGAATTATAAACATTGGGCTCGGAAACTCCAAAAAGATTAACCCGCCGCTCCATAACCTCTTTAAGTGACTCCAAAGCGTTTTTTACATTATCTTTTTCGACTTTCGATAAATCAGCATCAAAAACCAAATGGCTTCCTCCTGCCAAATCCAATCCTAGTTTTAGATCAAAATTCTTTTTTATATTAAATTTGCCACCCACCAAATTAATATCGGCTCGGGTAAATTTCCAATTGAAAGATTTTCCAAATGCGCTGAAGTTAATCGGTAATTCTTTAGGAAGACTAATATATAAACTTATAGCAAAAATTGTGATGATAAGTAGAATACTCCGTCGCATATATTTACGAAATCAACCCTTCTTCATCACCAATAATCATCACACGGCTATTTGCTAAAATTCCCTGTAAAAACGGGTCACGTCGCTTTTTCCTAAATTCCAGTTCTTCACGACTCATTACAGTATAGTTTATCTCTTTACCACGTTCAGATTCTTCCCTACGCACGATAGCTGCAAGTTCAGGCAGAACTACTTCCCCAACAACTAAAACATCAACGTCGTCATCGCGGCGTCTTGCTTTTCTTCGTGCGAAACTACCTGAAAACATTATATATCCGATTTTTCCTATTTTATTTTTATTTGCAATAAGCTGCGCCCCAAGTCCTTTTGTTTTTGCAACCATTGATAAAATATCTTCGTAAAGAACATATTCCTCACGCAGACTGTAATAGCGGCGATTGCCACGGTTTTCGGATCGTAGCATTCCTGCATTTTCCAGTTTCTCCAGCTCCCTGCGTACTGCATTAATCTCTTCTTTAAGCTCCCGGACAACTCCCCTAACGTGATAAATTTCTTTTACATTGCCAAAAAAAAGCTCTAATACTTTTACTCTAACTTTTGAGGTAATAATGTCTGAAAGATCTGCCATGATTTTAATGGAGCAGGAGGGATCAATGGTATTCTAGCAAATAACGGGCAAGTTATTAATAACTAATTTTATTTCCGTCAGGAACCGCGTCAATCCAAATCTGCCCGCGTACAAATTTAATCTCGGCTTTTGCACTATCTTTGTAAACTGTTCTGTCAAATTGTGACGCTTTCGACCAAGTAGCTTCAATTACTTCTCCGTTTTGGAATACTAATGCCTTTCCGCTGCCGACATTTGTATAAAACATATGCCCCTCACGGTCAACAGGACCTTTTTCTTTTACAAATTCGATAACTAAATTCTTAACTGCCAGTTGTTCCTTGGTATTAAAATCCTGATGATCTTTACCACCATTTACCCGTAGGTATGCATTTCTTCCTTTGTCATATTTCCAAACCACATCATAATCGGGTTTGTTTGACCAAAACTCAAAAGAAATTTCTGTGTATGCCGGTGTTGCTGCCGGCGTCTCATCCGCAAATTCCCATTTAACAAAGTCCTCACTCCAAAGGCTACCGTTCTCATTCTTTGCTCCAAAACCACGCTCCTCTGCTACTTCGAAAATCTTATCTGTATACCCTTCAAACGAATGTTCCCACGCGCTTTTGGTTCCAAGTCTGTATTGATCACGCTTTACGGCGGGAAAACCTAAATTCGTCCCTGCATCCATCGCGTTCCCGTTTGGCGCACGCCAGCCTAATTTAGCCAGTATTTTAAAGGCATCAACGCTCGGGTCAACATCGCCTCTTGGTTTAATTTCACCAGGACAACTGTTACAAATATTGTTTGCTCCTCCCGAGTGGACCAAGACAGGGTTTTTACTGTATTCCGAAGCCCAGTTTATAAAGTAAACCCTGATACTTCTGATCGGGGCTATTTTTACATCTTCTGCAGATGCACCGCAGTAAAAAACCGATAAGAATCGGGTAATGCCCCCTTCCGCAACCGCCTCATAAACAACATCCGCTCTGGATAATCCCGATTGCGGACGGGAATCCGCATGGTTTTCAATTATTGCTGTCATAGGCCTTCTCTTTTCCCAAATCTCCCGCTCGGCTTTCGTAAACATTGCACCGTTTATCGGACATATTTCCGTCTTTGGAGCGCTTGTATCGATTTTCCTTCGGCTATCTTCTACTTTTTTAGTTGTTTGGGAAGAGCTTTCACCCGGAGATTTTTTTAGATAAGAAAAAATCGCCCAAGATCCCCCGGAAACCAAAAAATAAATTCCCAAAAAGGTCAGAAGTGTCATTATTTTTTTATTAGGTGTCATATTTTATTTTGTCAAAGCTTCTTTCAAAACTCTTTCTTCTTCTTTGGACAACTCGATCGGGCTTTTTCCCTCTACTATATTTTTAACATAAACACGGGTCCTTTCTCTAGTATGAAGTCCAGTAAAAATTATACCATTATCATGCGCATCCAAAAGCGCCAAAGTAAAACTGTGATCCCCTCCCAGCTCGTCGAACGGATTGAAACGCATAAGAGCTACTTTTTGGATGTAGCTTTTTGCATCTCCCTGCATTTTTAAAATTTCCTTTTCTAAATCTTTAATTTGTTTGGAGTTATTTCCTTCAGAGCGTACCAGTTTTTCAAGCAGTTTAACAAGGCTTCCTTTATTAATATCTTTAGTAAAACTTTTTATTTTAACGGCAAAAACAATTATTACCGTAGTGATTGCCGCATTCCAGACTAAAATTACAACTAGCATTACTATTTTTATATCCATAAGCTTCCATGAGCTTCGCTCATGATATTCTTGTTCTACACCTTCGGTGAGCTCGCTTGCGCTCGCTCTTATCTCCATCCACAAGCTATCGCTTGTTGTTAGATAAGTTAGAATAAAATTGTCAAAACACTTCTGACATTGTTACACCGCACTCCTTTCTAGTCAAGCAAAACTAACCTGCAAAAAGTTGATTGACTAAAGACTAAAAATTAAATCTGGAAAATCCTTCAAAATCGAGGCTAACTGAAGCTAGTGTCAAGGGGCAAAAAAAAGACGTTGTCGAAGCAAAACCAAAAACTAAAGCGAATGACAAAAACGCCAATTATATGGATAAAGACGCTGGTTTACGATTAATAAAGTTGGATCTGGTTAAAAGTATTTTGATATCAATTTTAATTGTTTCAATTGAACTGGTGCTATACTTAACTCGGGTTTAAGGCTAATGCTAAAACCCGTAAGGAAGGGGGTGACATAATAATTTATGTACTGTGTAAAATGTAGAGCAAAAAGAGAAGGAAAGAACATTGAAGAAGTCACCATGAAGAACGGCAAGAAAGCCCTAAAAGGTGTATGTGAAGTTTGCGGAACCAAGATGTTCAAAATCAAGGGAAACGCATAAGTTTTTCTTCTTTTAATAAACCAAACAAGAAAAACCGGGGTTATCTCGGTTTCTCTTGTTGCAAGTACGCAATATGACTCCTAAAAATATAGATAAAGTTTTTGATTCCTTCAGAAAAAATTACAAGGTAGTCCCGCTGGAAATTTTTGGCAGTAACCCCTACAAAACTCTTATTTCAACATTATTATCCGCAAGAACCCGGGACAATTTGACTTTAAAAATATCCAACAAACTTTTTTTAAAAGCGAAAAACTTAAAAACATTAGGTCAATTAGAAATTAGTGTAATTGAAAAGTTGATATACCCCGTTGGTTTTTATAAAACAAAAGCAAAACATCTTAAAAATCTTGCCAAAAAAGTCTTGAATGATTTCAAAGGCAAAATTCCAAACACAAGAGATGAACTAGTTAGACTTCCCGGAGTCGGGAGGAAAACTGCAAATTTAGTTCTTAATCGTGCCTTCGGAATTCCTGCCATTGCGGTTGATACACATGTTCATAGAATTTCTAACTTACTGGGTTGGGTAAAAACAAAAACACCTTCGGAAACAGAGAAAGAGTTAATAAAAATTATTCCAAAAAAATACTGGTCAGATATGAATAAGCTTTTCGTCTCAATTGGTCAGCAGTACAGATCGCAGAGTCAACTTATAGGATTTCTTCAAAGCAACAAGCTTATTTAACAACAAATCAATTCAAGTAATATTATGGCGTTTACTACGCCGCTACGTAGTGGCGTAGTAGAATTAATCCAATAATACTCCTTCCTCTGCTTCGTCTGATTTAAACGAAAGTTTTGAATAAAACTGGGCAAGAAAATACCCGGCAGCGAATCCACCAATATGCGCCCAAAAGGCAACTCCTCCAAGCACTGAGGAGGTAATTGAACCTACTCCCGAAAATAGTTGTGTCACGAACCAATAAATTAGAATTATCTTTGCCGGTAAATTAATAATTTGGGAAAAAAGTCCAAACGGAATCAGAGTTTCAATGGAGTGCTTTGGAAAATAATATAAGTATGCTCCCAATACTCCTGCAATTGCCCCTGATGCTCCAAGCATAGGAATATCGGATCCGTATGAGAAAACATATTGCAAAAGTCCGCCGGCAATTCCGCAGACCAAATAAAATACCAAGAATTTAATATGTCCAAACTTTTCCTCAACGTTGTCGCCAAAAATTTTTAGAAACCATAAGTTGCTTATAATGTGCAAAAATCCAGCATGTAAAAACTGACTGGTTATAAACGGGAGTAAAGTTTTATATTCCACCCAGTTAATATTTACAGGAATCAATGCAAATTCGGCAAATATTTTTTCCGTATCTCCAATCAGCTCCAAAAAAAACACAAAAATATTAATTGCAATGATTGCGTAAGTTATAATAGGAGTAACATTGGTTCGGCTGTGATCTCTCAGAGGAAGCATATGGAGATTTTAACATAACTCAATATTTCCAAAATTAAACTAAATTTTTATTAGTTAGAAAGAAAATATGGAACTCTCGGGATACTAAGCAAGTAAAAGAAAAATATTAGATTTATAATAATATACAATAATGCCCACTTTCTGGTTGCCCATAAAATTAATGGTTTTGGTTGTAATGCAATAACTAATTCGTATCCAACTTTCAAACCCCAGTAAACAAAAAGAGAGAAAATAATAGCTAAAAATAAATAGAGCAAACTGTCACATTCTTGTAAGCCAGAGCACTCACCAATTCCATTCAAAAAACGCAACAACCAGGGAATTGTTTTTAAAAGCCAGACAATTCCAAAAAATGTACTAGCCATCCCTAAAATTTTATTCATACTTTAATACATTCTAATATGCAGTTATCGCAACTGCAAGGCTATCCTGTGCATAAATGCACCCCCAAACATATTCCCCGCCTTTTAAAAGCTGACTATGTCCAAGTGTATTTTCCCACATTGAAACAGTTTCTGTAGCAGTATCCCCACCCACAGCCAAAAATTCAGCAACCGTTCCGTATTTA
Source organism: Candidatus Woesebacteria bacterium GW2011_GWB1_38_8b (assembly GCA_000993115.1). Classification (GTDB taxonomy): domain Bacteria; phylum Patescibacteriota; class Microgenomatia; order UBA8517; family UBA8517; genus GWC1-37-12b. Next base: position 24,876 of record LBVN01000008.1, on the reverse strand, counting down.
TTAAATATCCACTCGGTATCAGGTCGTCTTTCGCGCATGTTACTAAATCCTTCATGACCGTCAAGTTTTCCCAAGTCCAATAGTTCGTTTAGTCTAATTGACGCAATTGTACAAAGTTCACTTCGGGTATTTAATGGGTTTACACCAAGTTCAACCCTTCTTTTATTTACAGCATTCCACAAATCAGGTCCTCCCCAGGTAATTTTAGTTTTTACAGCTTGTGGAACTTTTGTCGGAATAATTGTAGGGGTTGGTATTTGTCCGCCATCTTGTGTCATGGCCAGTTTATTTGCATATTCCGAAATTATTTGTGCAATTGTTGCGTCAGCATCATTTTTTGCCAAATCGTATCCTTTTATCAAACCGAAAAAATAAATAATTATAAAAAGCGCAAATACGATCAAAAGAAAAACCACTTTTGTAAAAACACTAATTATTATATCGACCACAGAAGATTGCGGAGCGGTCTCTTTTTTTGTTCTTTCAGTAGTACCCTCACCCTGATCAACACTTTGAGTTTTAGTTGCCATAAATTATTGTAACTGGCCCATCCAATTGTGCGTCAATTTCCATGTACTCACCAAAGCTTCCGGTTTCAACTTTCAATCCCGATTCTCTAAGTTCATTCACAAAATATTCGTAGATTTCTTTTGCCCGATTCGGTTCTTCAGAATTAATAAACGACGGACGATTCCCTCCGTTAGTATCAGCATAAAGCGTAAATTGGGAAACCACAAGAATTTCAGATTTTGTATCGACGACGGATAAATTCATTTTGTCGTTTTCATCAGCCATGATACGGAGTTTCAATACTTTTTGGGCTAAAGAATTTGTTTCATCTTCGGAGTCTCCTTTACCAACCCCCAAAAGTATAAAAAGTCCTTTCCCAATTTCCCCAATAACCTGCTTCTTCTTAATATCAGTTACTTTTGCATGACTCACCCTCTGGACAACAAGTTTCATGTATATATTCTACCAAATACTAATTTCTCGTTATAAGTGTAATAATTAGGTAGTGGTAAATTACTGGAAAAGGCATGTTGTTATACTCTTCATCACCCTTTTTTCAGTGTTTATAATTTATTATTTTGGTACAAGTGCTCCATGTTATAGCGGAATTATTATTGGAGGTTGTGGAATCGCTAATTTTATAGCCTTTGTCTTAACCTGTGCTTTTGCGTTTAATTATACAATTATTAGCACATTATCTATACTTATATTCTCCAATAAGAGAGAATTGAAAACACTGTCTACTTTATTAATTCATATCGTCTCAATTGTATTATCATTTTTCGCAATTTATTTAGAGATAATAATCACATTTGAACTCGCAAGGTCCGGGTATAGTTTCTTTTGAACCACCGACTGCTAAACTTAATACCTTTATTTTCTTTCAGTCTATGTTGCCTTTAACTACTCTCAGGTTTTTAATTAGAATTCGGATTCTTTCGGTCTATACTGAAGTGCTTCTGCAAGATGGGTAACTGAGATTTCTTTTGCTCCTTCTAAATCCGCAATTGTGCGTGCGATTTTTATTACTTTGAAATACGAGCGGGCAGATAAACTCATGCTTGATGTTGCTGACAACATCATTGTACGACAATCATTTGAAAGATTACAGAATTCCTTAACAGCTTTTGTTGACATTTCACTGTTTGATTTAACTTTCGATCCTTCAAATCTTTTTATTTGGATATCTCTTGCTTTCTGTACTCTTTTTTGTATTTCGTGCGAAGTCTCACGGTTTCCCTTTTCATCTTTTTCGACTAGTTTTTGTGTTTCCACGCTCGGCACGTCAACATGAATGTCGATCCTATCCATAATTGGTCCCGATACTCTTTTTTGATAGCGGGATACCATTCCGGGCAGACATTTGCAGGGTTTTTTCGGATCACCAAAATATCCGCACGGGCAGGGGTTACTCGCGGAAACTAACAAGAATTGAGCAGGATAAGTTACAGTCCCGCGGGCTCTGGAAATCGTCACCACTCCGTCTTCCATTGGCTGACGCAGGGCTTCCAAAACCGAGCGTGGAAATTCAGGAAATTCGTCCAAAAATAAAACTCCCCTGTGAGCTAGTGAAACTTCACCCGGGGTGGGATTGCTTCCACCGCCGATTAGCCCAATTCGACTGGTTGTATGATGGGGACTTCTAAATGGCCTAGTCGTAATAATTGATTGACCCGAAGGAAGATTTCCGGTAATTGAATAAATTTTGGTTACTTCTAAAGCTTCGTCTTCAGTTAGAGTTGGTAAAATTCCGGGAAGCGCCCTTGAAATCATGGTTTTTCCTGACCCCGGAGTTCCCCGTAAAAATATATTGTGCGACCCTGCAGCCGTAATTTCCATCGCGCGCTTTGCAGTTTCCTGTCCTACAATTTCGCAGAAATCAAATTCTGCATCTGCGGTTTTGAGCAAACTCTTAAGACTAATATGTTCACTTTCAGGGATTTCTACTGTCCCGGACAAAAATCTCACCAGTTCTAATAAGCTATCAACCGCAAATACTTTTATGCCACTTACTACCGAAGCCTCGCTTTCATTAATTTTAGGAATGAAAATTCTCACATATTCTTTTTGCTTGGTTAAATAAGCCATGGGAAGTACCCCATTGGTATGGCGCAAACTTCCGTCGAGTGACAATTCTCCAAAAAATAAAGATTTACCAACATCGGGATTAATTTGTCCTGACGCAATCAAAATCCCAACAGCTATCGGAAGATCGTAGGCCGGTCCCATTTTGGGTAAATCTGCCGGGGCTAAATTTACTGTAATTCTGGTTGTCGGAAAATCAGCCCCCGAATTTTTTATTGCTGATCGGACACGGTCTTTACTCTCCTCAACCGCTTTGTCGGGAAGTCCGACTATTGTAAAAGATGGCAGTCCATCTGCGATATCAACTTCAACATCAACCAAGGTTGCATTAAGTCCAACCGTAGCACCGGAAGAAATTTTTGCAAGCATTCAAATTATTTAAACAAACCGGATTTAATAAAAAAGAACTGCCAGAGTAAAAACAATAAGCCTAAGGGGATAAAAGAAAAAGCAAAAAACAGGCTCCAGTAAATAAAACCTTTCTTCTGAAAAACTTTATTGAAGGCTTTATGGTTAAAACTAATAAGGAGTGTGCAAGCTGTAAGTAGACCAACAAACACGCTGGACTTTAAAACAAACAAAAGTCTCTCAATTAAAGTTGGCTCCGGTTCAATCACAACTCATTGTTACATAAAAAAATAGCTGCATTCAAGTGCTGGCAGAATTTTTCTTTTTCTGGCATGCTTATATAAGCAAACTCAAATAAAATGACAGATTTACAACTTTACGATTTGAGTTTGATATATAGGAATTCTATGCTCGTCAAACAAATTGTCAAAAACTAAAATTTTGTTTTAATATGACTATACTATGGAAGTAAATTTTGCCAACCCTGTTGCTTTTTTTTGTGCTGAATTTGCAATTGACAACGATCTCCCCACATATGCAGGCGGGCTTGGAATTCTTTCTGCTGATTTACTAAACCAATCCGCCGACAGTGAATTCCCGATGATTGGAATCGGAATACTATACAAGGGAAAACATTATATGCAGCACATTGCAGGAAGCGGTGCTGAAGAAAAAAGAGATTCCGAATTCGACCACGATACATCTTTCTTGAGGCCTGTCACAAAAAACGGAAAAACTTTGGTGTTTAATCTTGAACTCGAAAATACTTTGGTCAAAGTTAAGGCATACCAGATACGGATGGGCGACCTGACAACAATGTATTTTCTGTCAACAGATGTTGACGGCAATCCTCCCGAATGGATTTCAGATATGGACAAGCTTTACGGTGGTGACATAAACAGCCAGATCAGGCAGCAAATACTCCTGGGGGTTGGCGGAATAAAGCTAATAAACGAGCTTGGAATTATTCCATCTTTTTATCATATTAACGAAGGCAGACCTGGTTTTGTAATTTGGGAAATTACGAAAAATCTAATGGACAACCAAAAACTATCTTTCGAAGAAAGTTGGAACGCAGCAAAAGAAAAAATTGTTTATACAAATCACACACTTGTTGCCGCAGGCAATCTTACTTACCAAGCTGGCACGGTCAGTCAGTGGGCAAGCCCTTTTGCAAAAAGTCTCGGAGTTGAGACTAATTCTTTAATCAAAGACGGACTTACCGACCCTTCCACTTTCAGTATTACCCAATTTGCACTAAATATTTCAAAAAAACAGCAGGCTGTAAGTAAAATCCACGCCGAAGGTGCAAAAAAAATGTGGCCGAAATATAACTGGATTACAGTAACAAACGGTATACACAAAGGTCGCTGGCAGGATAGTGATTTCAGAAATACAAATCTAACCGACTTGGAAATTTGGAATCTGCATATGGCAAAGAAAAGAGAACTTGCAAATACAGTACAAAAGCGAACAGGAATCGGATACGACCCTGAAAGGTTGGTCATTACATGGGCAAGAAGACTGGCTGATTATAAACAACCCAAAGAAATTTTTTCAGACATTACACGCCTTAAAAGTATTATTTCAAAACCAAACACACCTGTTCAGATTTTATTTGCCGGAAATTCCCACTCTGACGACCCGGGCGCAAAAGCATTAATTGAAGATCTAATTAAAATAATGTCTACCAATTTATTCGGTTATGCAATTTTTATACCGAACTACAATTTATCGCTTGCAAATAATCTCGTGTCCGGAAGCGATGTCTGGTTAAACACTCCAAAAGTCGGTTTGGAGGCATCAGGTACATCGGGAATGAAGGCCATTTCAAACGGCGTTATTAACTGCACTGTTCTTGACGGTTGGACCTACGAAGCAAACTGGGAAAATACAGGTTGGACATTAGATCCGGATAACGTTTATGCAAGTTTTTATTATCTTCTTGAAACAAAAATAACTTCAACTTACTACAGCCGCGATGAGTTTGGACTGCCGAAAAAATGGATTGAGATGATGAGAAAATCCATTAAACTATCAGATCAGTTTTCAACCGAAAGAGTTTTGGAGGAATACAAAAAACTTCTTTATATCAACTAAGCAATATATTTTTTAACTTTTTCTACAACTTGCTCCGGGGTTTGCATTGCTTTAACTAAATATTCTTTGACACCGAGTCCTAGGGCTTTTTGTTTTTCAGCCTCCTCAGCTAAATTAGTCAGCGCCAAAACCGGAGTGGTTTTCCCGTTTGGTGTATTTCGGAATTTCTCTAGAAAGTCAGTTCCGCTCATTTTGGGGAGCATTATATCGAGTAAGATAATATTTGCTTTCTGGGTTGTTGCAACTTTCAAAGCTTCCTCACCGTCTCTGGCATTCAGAACCGAGAAACCCTCGAACGTAAATTTTTCGGAATACATTTTAAGAAGAACAGGATCATCCTCTACAATGAGAATTGTTGCAACCTTCGTCTCGCTTTGAGGTTTTTGTATTTCCGGTTTTACTTGTGGGGCGGTTGGTTGAATATCGTCTGCCATATCACTACATGTTATTATATACTCAAGAAGTAAATATTTGTATACTGTTAATATGAGAGTTTTAATAAAACTTGCCACTTTTATAATTGTTTTTTCAGTTATTTTTTCCTTCTCGACTAAAAGAGCGTCTGCTTCAAAAGGAGAGTTTGAACTCGAAAATACAGTAGGTGGAGAGACAAGATGTTATGCGCTATCAACACTATTATCCACTGCGCAGTACCATGTTCTGGTTACCTGTAGGAATCTGATCTACCCCGCCGATGAGAATAACAGCCAGTATATTTTATGGTCAAGAAATGCAGGTGATGTTGTAAAACTTGGCTCCCTCGCGCAAGGTGAAGTATTTTTTAACACAAAAACACCCTTTTCGCAGCTTTTTGTAACCTTAGAGCCAAACGATAAAATAAAAGAACCGGGAAATAGAACGGTTATGTTTGGAACAGTCAAAGACGTGCCGTTTCTGCAAGGTTTGTCTACACCATTTCCAACGCAAGTTGTAACGAGCGGCGAAACGGGGAAAAATACTCAGGTACAAAACCCTTCCGGTACCCCTGAGAAGACTGTACCTGCTCTTACAACCAGAGAAAAATTACTGATCGGTCTTAAAAGATCAAGTGTTATTGCAGGAGTTGCGCTTCTTGGTTTAATCGGACTTATTTTCGTAATCACCCGAAGCAGGGGTTAGCTTCACGCCACAACCGGTAATTCAAACCAAAATATACTTCCTTTCCCCGGCTCGGAATCAAGGCCAATTTTTCCATTGAATTTCTCAATCATAAGTCGGGATATATAAAGCCCCAACCCCGTCCCTGTAGTTTTCCCAACATTTGATTCAACCCTGTAAAATTTCTGGAAAAGTTTAACCTGTTCCTCAGATGATATTCCCGGTCCCGTATCTACAACTTCAAACCGGATTGTGCCGGCGTCTTTTTGAACAAGGCGGACAATAACACTTCCTGTTTCCGTATATTTAATTGCATTACTAATGAGGTTGCCTGCAATTTCATGCAGTTTATCAATATCAGCATAAACCCTATCTTTAATTTCCTTGGAAATATCCAATTTATACTCTAGGCTCTTGCGCTGTGCTTCCGGCAAAAACTGACTGTATACTGTCCGTACAACACGGGAAAGCTCGTCTGTATCAAACTGAAATGACATTCTCCCTTCCTCAATTCGGCTAACGTTTAACATATTGTTAACCAACCGAACCATTCGGTCATTTATTGAAGTTGCATCCGCCAAAAACCCGCGTGCTTTTTCGGGAATATCTCCGGTATCACCTTCCAAAATCATAGAGATATAGCCTTTTATGGCAGTCATAGGAGCGCGAAGTTCATGTGCAGCCATCGAAATAAATTCATTCTTTTGCTGATCCAGGTCTTTCAGTTTTTGTGTCAGTTCTTCCAATTTCTTTCGCTGTTCAATCTCAACAATTACACTTTTAATTAAAACGACTCCAAATACAACCATCACTAAAAACACAACTGCGTCTAAAAAAAATTCGTAACTATTTTTTGTGACAAATAGTTTTGCGAGAAGTACAATCCAAATTACAATAGTTATAGCTTGAGTTGCAAATACTTTTACGCTAAAAAGATTGTGTTTGATAATCGCATAAGCTGTTAAACCTGTAAAAAATAATGTGTATAGTGGGAAAAATTGTACGAAGTATGAGTTTTGACTAACAGTTACCGGGATTACAATTGTCACCACAACAAAGAGCAACATTAACAAAATACCGACAAACACTACTGACAACTTTTTGCGTACATTTTCGTCGGAACCTGATATCCTTCTGATGAATACATAAAAACATGCTATTGATGTTGTAACTATAAATAATGGAAAGATAAAAATTAACATACCAGGAACAGGCGAGGCCCCACCGTTTGCACCAACGTTAACAGTTTTGAAAATTAGATTTGATAAACATAAAAACATAACAGTCAAGGTTGAGATAAGAAGTGTCAATAGCTTTTCTTTTTTTAAACTTATTTTTTCGTCGGGCATAACGTTGGCTAACAAAACAAAAAGTCCGTTTATTCCAGACGCAAAAAAGACGCTTAGCCGGATTAACCAAATGCTAATTTGGGGTGAATAATTTTGAAGCGACAAGTACATATTCACCAACCAAAAAGTAATTATTACACCCAAAAAGGCAAAGATTTTATTCGTCGAACTTTTAGGGTTACTACTAAAAACAAAGGCTGATAGGGTAAAATTAATAGCTGCAACAATAATTAGCAACCACAAAGACAATTGTGGGAACAGCACCGACATATATAAAATATTAACACCCCAAGTTAAAAGAAAAAGGATTAGTTTTTAAATATAGAGTCAAATTTCAGAATAAATCTCCCGCTCGGCAGATTTTCTTTTAGAATTATTTTTCTGCAGACATACGAAGCGAGTCCTCCGGAAATATTAACTGAAGACGAAAGTTGTGGCCTACCAACCAACTCTTTACCTATTAGAGCCAATGAGTCCAATGCTCTTTTTGGTGTATTTGCCACACTCACCAATTCTGTGACATATTTATTTATGTTTTTTGGATCGATTTCGTCCTTGAGAATTTTTTCAGGGACATCTCCGATTATTCCGTTAAATAAGTCGACATTTGAATTTAAATCGAACCTTTCTACATCGATCATTACGCTATCACCCAAATTAGTAAACATCACTACTGGAATTTTATTTTGCCGGGCAGTTATTCGGAGCTTAATTTTTATTTTTAAATTATCAATCGCCTCTAATATTACATCGACTTCAAAAGGCTTCATAAGAAAATTATTAAAGTTCAACTCATCTAATCCTTGTGGATATAACTCCAAATTCCAATAAGGATCTATCTCGTAAATCTGTTTAGCAATTAATCCAAGTTTTGGTTGTCCAATTTCATACGACCGCGCAAATATCCTGTTTAAATTCGAAGTTGCTAAATCATCAAATTCAGCCAACTTTAAATATTTTCCGATGCCTTGTTGCACCAAATTTCTCGCGAACGCCGCTCCAATTGACAAACCAACAACACCAATCCGTGCACCTTTTAGTTTTAACTGCTCATTTTGGGAGATTAGATTTCTGTTCCTGTTTGTCCTAAGTTTGTAATAATCTTTCTCATTAAGTATATGTATAAATAAATTATTCCAACCAAAGTAAATCCAACTTCCCCCCGAGGTGTCAGCCGACATTTTTTTCGCAAACTTTTGTTTATTTTCTGCAAAGTTCTTGTCAAAAATTTTATCGGCATTGTTTATTTCATACAATTCTTGAAGCTGGTTGTCGTAAACATCAACTAATACGGGTCTATTCTTTTTGATATATTTATTTATTTCATCGAATCTATAATGACCTTCAGGAAAAATTTTTGGTTTTTCTATCGTGTTATCCATTTTTGTTTAGTCCCTGGTTTAAAATAAGTAGGGTCTTCGTATGCCCAAAAAAATACTTCGACCAAACCCGGTTTCTTAACTAGCTCATTAATGTTACCGGGTCCTGAAGCTTTTTTCTTTAACGCATGTAAAACTTCTACTTGAACTACCTCGGATAGGCGTTTGTTTTCAACTTTACCCTTTTTCAGTTCCAAATTTAACTCTAAATATTGAATGTGTTGGGTATTATACTTTGTCGTCATAGTAAATTTACCGGTCAGGTCACCGTTCACTTTTGAAGAAAATAATGCATCCCTAATTATTTCAGGGTAAATATCATGAAGGTGTAACTTTATACAAAAATCACTTCTCTCGTAAATATAGACAAATGGCAGTTTATAGTTGAATTTTGAAAGTCCGACTTTTTTTATTTCCTCATCAAGTCTTATTTTTTGTCTTGCTAGCCTTATTTCCATTTCGTCATAAGAAATTACTCCTCCATTATCTCCAATGTCATACCTGATAAGTGGAAGTGCACTGTCTCCAGTCACTAACACTTTCCCGTCTACTTCTTCAAAGTTTGTAAAATACGGGATAAATTGAGCAACGGTTGGTGTTTTCATTGATTGAGAATATATTTGTTCCGAAGTTTGTTTATTACCATTAGTTGCTCTTCTAACTAGCGTACTCAACAGAGATTCCTTTGCCATTGCACCCAATTCGGCACTACCGTAAATGTTCACAATATCCTTATATATATTTTTAACTTTTGCTTTTTTGGCAACGTAATCTCTAAACGGTTCCGTAATATTTTCTGCTGCAAATATTATGCGCATATTATATTTACCTAAATTTATCTTCGCACCTTCCAACTCATCCAGTATATCTTTTATAAATGGCGGGTATCCGGCAATAATTATCTGTTTATAATTTGGGGCAACATATCGAAAGATATTGATTATCTCGTTTTTGTTAATTCCGGGAGTAACTATTGAAATTGGTAAATTCTCTCGCTTTGCGACAAGTTCCATCGCTTTGTAGTTTATAAGTCCACCAATCCAAATACCCATTCCAAATGCGTCCACAAAAAGTATCGGTGTTTTATCATCAGAATAATCCAATCTCAAAATTTCTTCTGTAATTATTGAGTGTTTGTAATCCAGATCTTCGTTTCTCGCAAAATAAAAAGGTTCGCCAGTTGACCCCGATGTCGCTGTATAAACAAATGGACTTTTCAAACTACCGTTCCAATAAAGTTCGTTATACCTGTACTTTTTTAAATAATTTTCCTTGTTAACAAATGGTACTTTCTGAAAATCTGACCAGGACCTTATAAGTTCCGAATTTATTTCATTATCTTTCAAAAACTTTTTGTACGCGGGAACATTTTTCGAAGCGCGATTAAACAAATCTAGCACTTCTTTTTCTCTAACTCTCATCCAATAACTACTATCTCGGTTTTCCAAGTCTCGTATTAGTTTGTTGTATGTAATATTATTTCCCATGTTTTGCAAAAATCTTTTCTTGGGCCATAGAGTCAGCAATCAAATTAGTGGGGATGTTTTCAACTAAGGACTTTCGTAAAATTTCCGCGACCGTCTTTTTAACTTTAATTATTCTTTTTGTAACCCTTTCCTTTTTATAACCAGAGCTTTCTAATTGATCAATCACATTAATCAATCCGCCGCAATTAGTTACATAGTCGGGAATGTACCAAATTCCTATTTCTTTTAGAGAATTGCCTACGTTTGGGGAAACTAATTGATTATTTGCTGCGCCGCATATTATTTTGCAATTTAGGTTATTCACATTTACATTTGTAAACTCTCCACCCATTGCACAAGGTGAATAAATATCAACATCCAACTTACTAATTTCGTAATTTTCAACTGAAATTACATTTGGGTATTTTCTTTTAACATCGTCAATTGCGTTTCTGTTAATATCCGAAATATAAACAGCACAACCTTCTTCAACAAGAAAATCAACTAAAACACTACCTACTTTACCCACCCCTTTTACAGCAACTTTAGTTCCCTTTAGATTTTTTTTCTTAAGCAAAAAATTTACTGACTCTTTGATGGCATAATAACAGGAAAGGGCTGCAAAAGGAGACGGATCACCAGCTTTGCCTTTCGAGCCGACTATAAATTTTGACGTTTCCGTCATTAATTCTACATCTTCTTGATCAAGGCCAACATCTTCTCCGGTAGTATATTCGCAATAAGTATCGTTTATATCATTAATAAACTTTGCATATCTTTGCATCATTTGTTTATTCTTTTTCTCACCTTTATGTAAATAAATAACTCCTTTACCTCCCCCAAAACCCACTCCAGCCAACGCTGCTTTATACGTCATTGCTCGAGACAATCTTAATGCATCGGTTATCGCGTCCTTTTCTGATAAATAATTAAAGACTCTGGTTCCACCAGTGGCTGGACCCAAATTGTTATTATGAATTGCCACATATGCAAAAAGACCGCTTTGCTTATCTTCTTCCTTAAAGACAAATAAATGATCATCATAATCAGAAAAACTTTTTAAGTATTTTTTTGTTAACAATTTCATAGAAGTTTGTCTTGAAGTGGTAAACGAGGAGTATATTTTTGGTTCAGCTTCATGTAGCCAATACAAAAAACAAATTGCGGCCTATCCTTTAAACCTAAAAGCTTTTGAATTTCTTTGTACAAATCGTCTATTTCAATTGATGCAACAAAGATTGATGTTCTTAGCCCACGATTATAAGATTCGAGCATTATTCTCTCCGACAATTGTCCTACTCCTAACCAACCTTCGGGATTATCAGACTTGCTGGAGACAACACAAACAACTGGCGCTGACATCATACTTATGTAATTTAGACCAGATAGTTTTTTACCCATATTAAATCTTCTTATTAACAAAGGAAATGCAATCGAAAATAAATTCGGCATCCGCAGAGAATAACCAGGTATTCCTTCTCTTCGTTTTGAAAAATTGTTGTTCACCCACCTGGACATTTCATCTTTGAAATCTTGTTTAGAGTGTGCCAAACGTAATCCTTTAGCGGTAAGGTCGGCTATCTTCTTAAGTTTGGTCTTATCGGTAATAAAATTGACTGTTATTCCCAGGTTGTTTATTTTTCGCAGTACACTCAGATCACCATTGTCAAGATTTTTTTTACTAAACAACCCCCTAACGTTTAATCTATATACGACTGCCTTTAAGAGTTTTTGGTATTGTTCGTTGAATTTAACCTGATTAATTTCAAAGTAAATCGTTGCGACCAAATTCCTGTTGTTTTTACTCGCATACTTTGTTGATTTATAAATCCCAAAATAAGATGCTGCAATTTTCAGATTTTCAATACAACAACCTAATGATATATACAAATCTCTACCGTCAACATCAGCTTCCGGAAGCTGTTTTTCAGGATTTTTATATATTTCACAACTATAATCAACTATTCTAAATAACCAGGGTTGTGAATTATGGGTCGACGGAGCAAGAATTGCGTAGTTCAAAATAAATTTAATTTTATCCTCAATCAAATCGAATTTTTTAAACTGCTTAAAATCTTCTAAGGATGCTCGAAAATTGTCTAACATCTTGTTAGAAGTGAATTATATCAAAACTATATTCCTATTTTAATACCCATTAATTAAGCAGTTAGAGGTTTTGTAAATTTCGACACTGCTGACTTAGTGAATCAAATGTATGTTCGACTAATGATGCTTATAGTAAAGTCAACGCGTTACCTGACTATTGAAATTGTGGGAACCGCTTCGCCAACCGCAGCCGCATGAATATATCCATTTTCATCAGCGAATATTGTGTAACCGGTATCATCAGGAGGATTCCCTGTTTTCGGATCAAACGGAATTTCGTAAGTGTAGTCAGGGACAATTGTTTCACCGGTTTCCCCGGCACCACCTAAATTAAAGCAGGAAACATCTGTACCAATACAGGTCGCAGTGGTGGGAAAATTATTTGTATCCGGGTCCCCATCAGTGTCCGGAATTTCTCCTGTGTGCTCCGATGAATACTGCAAGATTGCCGACACAATCGCGGTTAAATGAGATTCCCGCTGTGAATCCCTGGCTTTTGCCATTTGTCTTGCCGGATTAATTGCAACCACAAGGGATGTCGTCAATATACTAATTATTGCAATTACCACCAATAATTCTATTAAAGTAAAACCTTTGATAAAAGTTTTCATCTAATTTCAAGTTTAACCGGATTTTTACTAAATACAAAATCGTATGCCTCATCCAGCTGCTGCTCATTCACCCTAGAATCCTGTGAACTCGCATCGCTAACCACCTCATTAAGATCAATAAACGATTTAAATAATGACTGAAACGTATAAATTGCAATTCCCGCCATTATAACCATGACCGAAATATATAATAAATAAAACTTGTCAATTTTTTCCAGTGTCTTCAACATATAAAACTCCTCCGTATTTTAAGAGTATCACGTTATCAACTAATTTTTCCGATTCGACTCTCACTACCCGAAAAAGGTATGGCAGCCTATCGATTTTTTCCAAATCTAGCGAAATCGCTTCCCATGTTCCCGTAAGATCTATAATAAGGGGGTATCCTAAATTACCCGTTTTATCTTTTACTGCCGATTCATTTGTAAAAGTAATTTTTGAAATCGACGACCCTTCCGTTTTTATTTCTTCAATAGCGTTAACAAAATTTACAATTTTAGTTTCGATCAAAAATGCCGAATTAAGTTTTTCATACTTTTCTTTATTTTGTTCAATCTGAAACCGCCCGACTTCCGGTTTTTCCGAATATTTCTGAATTTCCAGGTTTAATTTTTTATATTCTTCTACTTTCGCCGGAATTTTTGTAAGAATAAAAAACAAAAGCGCAATTGCAACAACATTAACTACTCCCAAAACAACATCGCGAACCGAATAAGGTTTTCCATTAACTTCAGTATTTGACCGTACTTCTTTCATCGTTTTCTTTTTGTCAGTTTTTTCGGGTTTTTCACTTGCAACAGGTGGTTCAATAGGCTTTGATTTAACATCATTTTTTACATCGGGCTCTTTTTCAGGAGCTGGTTTTTCCACGAGCTTAGCTTGCGGCTCTTCATCTTGGGCTAACGGTAATTCTTTCATTTCTGTCAAATATTTTTCCATATTGTCGCCCGATTTTTTTGTTTTTATGATTTTATTACTTGACATTTTTTACCTCCTTCTTAGCAGGAACCGCAGCTGTGTATTTTACAAAAATCTCAAAATCCAAATCTTTTTCCTTTTCGTAACTGGAAATCGGAATCTCAGGACTATCAAAAGTATCTACTTTTTCAAGGTTATCTCTAAATGTTACCAGCTGCTGACGATCCGTTGACAGCCCAACAATCGCAACTGTACCCTGTTCCAAATCGACTTTGAAACTGTTAATTGTTACTCCATCCGGTTTTGCTGAATTTATCAAATTCAATATTTGCGTAGAAGAGAAAGTTTTTGCTTTAATGTCTAAAACCTTTTTGGATAAGTTGTTTATTTCTTTCGCTTGTCTCGAATATTCCATAGACCCACTGGAGTTCGCACTTAAAGAATCTGCTTTTACGCTCAATTCGTTTGAAGCCAAATTAAGATAAAAAAAGCTTGCGAGTGTAGATAAAAAAGTTATCGAGACAAATAAAGTTATTGCCAAGGTCATACTCCATACCTGCAACCTCATTTTTGCTGATTTATATTTTTTAATCAGTTCATTCGGAACCAAATTTAAACTGAACGGGTCAGTTGGAACACTAGGGTCCTGAATTTGCGATGAAATAGGAATCAAAAATTTTGCTGTATCGGCGGGAGGTAAATTACCCCATGACATTTTTAAGTTTTCGACAGGCAAATTAAACTTTTGTGTAAGCCTATCTCCGCTTAATCCTTCACCTGAAATTACAATTTTTGTCGGCTTAACATCTTTATAATGAGCCAGAATTCTGCCCGTGGTTTGAATTATCTCTTCTTCGCTTTTACCATTTACCATAGAACTACCGGCCAGCCTCCCTGCAAACAGAAGTAAAATCATAGTTTCCATCTCACCTATATGAATAAAAACAATGCTTTCGTCGTTTTTTAAAACCCTAGTGAGTGTTGCTGAAGGGATCTCCACTATTACCGGGAATAGTCCCGCGGTTTCAAATGATTTCAAATATGTTTCCAGCGTACTTTTCTCGATAGAAACCGAGAGAACAATATACTCTTTTTCAACTCTTTTCAAAATTTTCCAATCAGTTATAGCCTCCTCAGGTGTATAAGGCAGAACTTCCGTCAACTGCCACTTAATTGCCTCGTGAATTTCTGAAACACCAATGTTTGAAAGTGTAAATATTTTTATAAACGCTGCATACTCGGGAATAACAATTGAGACAGACTTCTGATGAAGTTTTAGCTTTGACCAAATCTGACTCAAGATTTCGGCCAAGAGTTTAGGATTTGTAACTTTATAATTTTTAATAAGTCCATCTGGGAGACTTGCCGCAGCATATTTTTTTACAGATTTTCTCCCCGGGTTTAGTTGTGCAATAAGAATTTGCTTTTCCGAAAAATAGACTGATATAAAAGATTTGTTAAACATGGGCAAGAAAACTTCTAAATGATTACCTCTCTCATTATGCCATGATGTTATACTTATTTAAAGACTATTTACTGCCCATGAAAAAACTTTCCGGACAATCGCTGATTGGGATTTTGGTTGCACTCGCAATCTTTTCCATCTTAGCCCAGGCTGTACTCACAATTGCTGCCACATCTTACCGTTTTGTTTCCTACAACAGAGCCCGAATAACGGCAAGGCATTTGGCCCAGGAAAAAATCGAATTTATTCGAAATCTGCCCTATGACAATATTGGAACTGTAGGTGGAGCTCCTAATGGAACACTGCCACAATCCGAAGATGTCTTAAGAAACGGTTTAAAATTTACAGTGTCACTCTCAATAGTTTATGTCGATGACCCCTTTGATGGTATCCAAGGGAGTGTTCCTGCTGACACTTTAGAAACAGATTATAAACGTATTCGGGTAAGTATTTCATGGGAAGGACTCGAAAGTTCAAACGAAAATCCGATTGTACTTCTAACCGATGTTTCACCAAAAGGAATTGAGACCACAGAAGGTGGCGGAACACTCTCTATTATTGTTTTTGATGCAAATGGGAATCCTGTACCGGGAGCAAGTCTACACATAGTTCAAAATACTGTTGTACCCAATATTGATGTTACCTTTCAAACCGCCATCAATGGGAGGTTTATTTATACCGGAGTTCCCGCATGTGTTTCCTGCTATCAAATTACAGTGTCAAAAAGCGGGCAAAGCACAGAGAGAACCTATTCAACCACTGAAGTTGCGAATCCTACAAAACCCCACCAAACCATAATACAAGGGCAACTTACCGAGATAAGTTTTCTTATTGACCATACATCAACAATTGATCTACGAACAACAAACGGACGTGATGATGGGTTTTCAAATTTAGGGAACTTGTCGTTTAGGCTTCGCGGAGAAAAAACTATTGGAACAGATTCTTCTGCCCAACCTGTTTACAAATATGATGAGATTTTAACAACCGAGTCTAACGGATTTTTAACTCTTAACGACGTGGAATGGGACAGCTACTATTTCACGCCAAATCCGTCCTCATCTTATGATGTTTCAGGGACGCAACCAATCCAACCTGTTGTGGTTCAACCGGAAGATTCTGTTGCTTTCGCAATTTCATTAGTCTCAAAATCAACAAATTCACTTTTACTTTCTTTTGTTGATCAGCAGGACAATCCTATTGCAACAGTATCAGCGACATTAAGTAAAGGCGCATATTCATCTTCTAATACCAGCGGAGTTATTACAGATCCCGATTACGGACAAATATTTTTCGAGGGGCTGGACGCGGATTTATATAGTTTGACCGCAACTCATTCCGCCTATCTTGATTTTTCAGGAAGCGTCCCTGTTATTGGTGAAGATACCGAAAAAGTTATACTAACGCCAAAATAAAATTATGAAAAAATATAATAAATCCGGCTTTACTTTAATTGAGCTTATAGTAACTATTGCGATTACTGGTATTTTTTCGCTTGGATTAATCGGATTACAAAGGATAATGAATAATGCAGCACTCACTTCATTTGGCTCTTATTTAGATGTTGACGAAGCTAATCGGGGAATTTCAATAATGGTTCGCGAAATTAGAAATATAAGGCCTGCCGACAATGCCGCATATCCTCTTGAGCGGGCACAGGATCAGGAAATGATTTTTTATTCGGACGTTGATTATGACGGTGATACGGACCGTGTCAGATATACTTTATCCGGAACATCTTTTGTTAAAGGGATAATAAATCCCGTAGGATATCCTGCCACATACCCTCAGGCTAATGAAAAAGTAAAAACGATTGCCGAAAAAGTCAGAAACGACACGGACCCGATTTTTTATTATTACAATGGTGATTGGCCGGATGACACGATAAATAATCCCCTGCCATCTCCGACAAGACTTTCGGAAACAAAACTAATGAAGGTATACTTAAAAATCAGCGAAGATAATTCAAATCCGTATATACTTGAATCATACGTTCAAATCAGAACGCTTAAAGACAACTTGTAAAATGAAAAACAGAGGAACAATCACCCCGGCGCTTTTGGTTATAACAGGATCATTTTTGATTGTAATTTATGGCCTTTTATATTTACTTTCACTTCAGCTGAATTATTCAAACCGTCAAGTAGGATCCGAGTCAGCGCTTAACATTGCCGAGGCAGGAGTCAATTATTACCGCTGGCATCTAGCACACGACCCTGGCGATTTTATGGATGGGACAGGAGCAGTTGGTCTTTATGAGCATGAATATTCAGATCCTCAGGGTAAACCTATGGGTAAATATAGTTTGGAAATTACCGCACCGAGCCTTGGTTCGTCAATAGTTACAATAAGCTCAACCGGATGGTCATATCAATATCCCAAAGTCAAAAGAAAAGTTACTGTCCAATACGGGATACCCTCTTTTGCGAGATATACCTTTTTATCGAACGCGAGCTCCTGGTACGGAGCCGGAATTACAGTCAACGGTTTAATTCATTCCAACAACGGAATAAGAATGGATGGTACAAACACTTCGCTTGTAACATCAGCTATGGATGAGTATATGTGCGGGTCAGAAACCGGTTGCAGTCCGCCGACAAGAAAACCTGGAGTTTGGGGGGCTGGAGGCGATCAGGGACTTTGGCAGTTCCCTGTCCCGGCAATTGATTTTGATTCAATATCCGTAGACCTTACCAACATGAGCGACAGCGCAGACACTGATGGGCTACATCTGGGAGATTCCGGAGCAAGCGGATATCATTTGACATTTTTGGATAATGGCACAGTACAAATAAGAAGGGTAACCGGAACCAATGACATTAGAGGGTATAGCACTCCGGGTGAAGGATTAGGTGCAGAAGGTAATGGTGGATGTAGAAGGTTATATCAGCTAATTACAAGTGAAGTTTTAATAGGGACTTATAATATATCCGACACGCCGATTATTTTTGCTGAAGATAGCCTGTGGGTTGAAGGAACAGTCCGGGGGAGAGTTACTGTTGTTTCGGCAACATTTCCTACACAGTCAAGTAATGTTGATATATGGGTCAGGGGAAATATTAATTACACAGCATATGACGGCAGCGACGTCTTGGGGTTAGTGTCTCAAAACAACATCTTTTTCGTTCGTGATGTTCCGACTGATTTTAGAGTTGACGGAATACTCATGGCACAAAAAGGAAAAATTATCCGACATGGATATTATGACAGCTGTACTCACAGTGATACAAATTCCATTAGAAACAGCCTAACGATAAACGGTGGACTCATAAATTACTACAAGTCTTATTGGAATTTTTATAACGGCAACAATCTAGTTTCAGGTTTTACAAATAGAACAATTAATTATGACACTCATCTGCTTTATGCCCCGCCTCCGTATTTCCCAACTTCTGGAGAGTATGAATTTATTTCTTGGAAAGAAGAGTGATTCAATTTACAACACAGGTTGAGTCATCAATGACGGTTCCGGCATCAACCTCCAGGCTTTTAATTCTACATTTAGAAATCGCTGAAGAAAATGGAGTCAAAACTGGCTCTACACTCTCTTTGTTATCACCGGAAACATTGAAGTAATTGCTTATATCCTCACCCCCATCAGGAACATTTTCAATCGATTCGGTTACCGCTTCTTTTTTAACTTCGGATTTATTACTAACCAGAATGAATGAACCAATAGCCAATATAAAAATAGACACAATCAGCAGTATTAAAAAGTTTCTTTGCATATTCTTTAATTTAAGTATAGTCCAAATTAGAAGCTACCTTCCATTCCACCCACTATACTGTAAATCGGAGTAATAAGAAGTACAACCATTACGCCGACAACAAGTCCAATTACCAACATCATTAAGGGTTCCAGTAGTGCAGTTGCCCGCTTCAATCCATAATCGACTTCCATTTCATAAAAACTTGCCAATTCTTCAAGAACTATTTCCAAACTTCCGGTTTTTTCTCCTGCTTTAATTGTCTGAATCATTGTTACAGGAAAAGAATGTTTTGAGCTTCCCAATATGTCCGATAAAGATTCTCCTTTGGCAACCCCACGGCTGAATTCTTTTGATTCTTTCCGTAAGTAAGGTTGTCTGACTACATCACTTGAGACATCCAATGCGACCATAATCGGAACTCCGCTTTTTAAAAGAGTTGATAAAGTCCTTGCAAAACGCGCAGTGTCAAGCTGCTCCATTACTTTTTTCACAACCGGAAGTCTTGTAAAAAATGAAAAAATTATAGTTCTGGTTTTACGAATTACGAATAGTATGACTACAACAAAAATCGCAAAAAACACCAAAGCCATTGTTAAAGCCAAGTTTTGACCAACGGTTTTCCCAAATGACAAAAGAAATCTGGTTGCAAGGGGCATTTTTACATCCATCGACAAAAACACCTCGCTCATTTTCGGAAGCACAAATCCAAGCATGATAAATCCATTTGCAAGCATCGCTGCCAAAATTACTGCCGGATACATCATCGAGCTTTTTACTTTTTGAGTAAGCTCATATGTGGCGAGAAGCTGTTTTGCCAAATAATCAAAAGTTTTCTCCAAAGTTCCAGACTCCTCACCGGCTTTTACCATGGTAAGAAATACTGAGTCAAAATCGTTTTTGTATTTTGAAAAAACTGAGAATAGATTCTGACCTTTTCGGATATGAAAAGCCGTATCAAAAAGAATTTGTTTGAGCTTTTTGTTTTGGGTTTCCTCGCGGATAATATCTATAGCTTCAGGAAGAGGTAGCCCTGCACGAAGCATTGTCGCCAAAAACCTGCAAAGTCCGGCTTTATCCGAAACAGATACGCCTCCTCCACCAATCTCGAACTTCTTTTCGAAACTTTTAATACTTATAATTTCCTGATCCTCGGCACGAAGAAGTGACGCAGCCTCTTTTTTGTCAGAAGCCTGCATTACATCTTCCTGAATTTCCCCTTTCTTGTTTTTTACTTTGTATTTATATATAGGCATTATCTATTTTCCCGAATAACTCTCATTACTTCCTCGATGGTGGTCAAACCTGATGCGATTTTGTCCAAACCATCCTGAAGCATGCTTATCATTCCCTCACTTTCTGCAGCCTTTTGAATTTCGTCGCTTGAGGATTTTTTAACAATCAAATCGCGTATTTTTTGAGAGACATTTATTACTTCATAAATTCCGATTCTACCCTGATATCCTTTTGTGCCACACTTTTCACAACCTTTGCCTTTGTAAAATTTTTGTTTACTGAGATCAACTCCCAAATCTTTTTCCAACTGCAATATTTGGCTCTTTTCGGGTTCATATTTTACAGTGCAGTTTGTACAGATTTTTCGAACCAATCTTTGTGCCATAACAACATTTACGGTTGATGCCAGTAAAAACCCCTCCGCACCCATATCTATAAAGCGCGGGAAAGCACCTGCCGCGGTATTTGTATGAAGTGTTGATAAAACCAAATGTCCGGTAAGTGCCGAGTTAATTGCAATTTCGGCAGTTTCTTTATCGCGGATCTCACCAACCATAATAATGTCGGGGTCATGACGAAGAAGTGCCCGTAACCCGGCCGCAAAATCCAGGCCTGTTTTTGGATTTACCTGAATCTGATTGGCCCGATGCATTCCGTACTCAATCGGGTCTTCAATCGTGCAAATTTTTACTTCAATAGTATTTACAATATTTAAAATTGAATAAAGAGTAGTAGTTTTACCCGAACCGGTTGGTCCTGTAACAAGAATCATACCGTGAGGCTTGGTAATATTTTCGCGGATAACATCCAAATTTCTGCCTGCTAATCCCAACTCCTCAAGGCTCGCCGGTCGTGCAGATTCGCGAAGAAGTCTCATAACAACATTCTCACCATAAAATCCTGGGATAATTGAAATACGAAGTGACACCATGTCCCCTTCAACACTGAATTTATGCCGTCCATCCTGGGGAATCCTGTGCTCGTCAATTTTAAGATTTGACAGAATTTTTATTCTCGCAACTAACGCGTTTTCAATTCCCCGATCAAACTTAACAATATCCCGAAGCATTCCGTCAATTCTATAGCGCACGACAACTTCATCCTGCATGGTCTCGATATGAACATCTGATGCACGCTCCGTCATTGCGTAGGACAAAATTGTATCCAATATTTTTACAATTGGAACTTTTTCGGCAGCTTTCGCTAAATCCTCTTCTGAATCTTTTGCATCGGCTTTTTTTATGTTTTCGGAGATAATTTTTTCAAAATCTTCCTTAATTCCCTTTTTATAATCCCCCAAAATCTTATTGACTTCTTCACGGCTGGCATAATAAATTTCAATTTTTGCACCGGTCTGTCTTTTTACAAACTCCAGACCTTCGAAGTCCTCCGGGTTTTCCATTGCAACACAAATTTTGTCGTCCTTTTTTGCAAATGCAATAACTCTATAAGTACGTGCAATTTTTTCGGGGATAAGCTGTAGTATTTCGGTTGGAATAGTTACCCTTTTAAGGTTAGCGTGGGGAACCTGGTAATAATCAGCAATCAGCTTCCCGGCGGTCTCTTCGTTAATATGCCCCCGGAAAATCAAAACATCCAAAATACTTTTATCAAGCTCGGCCGCAGCCTTTGCAGCTTCATCGAAGTCTTTCTCGGATACAAACCCCGAAGCAACAATAATCTTTTTTAGTACATCGGCAGGTAAATTCATAAAACTCCATATCCAACTCGTCTTTCAGACTCGTTTGAGCCTTCTGCGAGTTATATAAAGCCATTTTGCAACAACTTTATAGACAGCTAACTCATTATAGTATATTCAATTATATAAGTAATTTAAATATAGAAGTGATAGAAGAAAATTTATCTGGAGGCGAGTAAGGAAACCTTAGCTCGCAAAATTTTTAAAAAAATCTCTGGAGGCGAGTAAGCCAGGTTCTGTTATTACATAACCATCTGTCTATGCCCTCAAACTTTAAAGCGTACCGGTAGAATATAAATATTCTACAGGTTTGGGAAAGCTACCTGTTTGACGCTTAATTCGGAGGTTGCAGCGGGGAGGATTGCCCCCCTTCGCTAAAGCTTCGGAGGGTTATAACCCTCTTCGACTAAAGTTCAGAGGCTCATTTCTGAGCGTTTCACTTTTCAAAATCCTTTAGGGATTTATGAAAACTCGTCTCTGTTGCTCTAACTAGCGGTTACCCGTCACGGCTTACGCCGCGCACCCTGCTTTCTGCTGCCTGGACTTTCCTCTATATTCAAAAAGAACATAGCGGTTATCCTTCCTCCAGAGACCTATATTATATCACGTTAAGTCCAATTGAAGCCAAAATCAAGCAAGATGTTTTTTAAATACCAGCTCAGTAAGAAGTACACGCACAGTAATAAAAATCGGAACGGATATAAGAAGTCCTACAATCCCGTCGAGTCTAAATCCAATTGCCAGTGCAAGAAGCGTAATTATCGGATGAACTCCCGCCGAGTGCTGCATAATTTTCGGGACAAAAAGATAATTTTCCAGCTGCTGGACTAAAAAGTAACATGCGGCGGCGGCAAATCCCATCAAGGGAGATAGCCCGAAACCGATTACAACACCGGGAATTGCCGACAAAAACGGACCAACATAAGGAATTACTTCAAAAAGTCCCGAAATAATAGCCAGCGGAAGAGCAAAAGGAATTCCTAAAATAGTTAAGCCAATATAAGTTGCTGTACCAACAACAAGCATTAGAGTAATTTGTCCCCGAACCCAACCACCCAACTTTACTTCCAAATGATTAACGACACTGGTTACCTTATCTTTCTTGCTTTCTCCAAACATGTGAGAAATTTGAGAATCCAATTTTTCCCTTTCGGTGAGAAGATAAAAAGACAGAACAAATACAGCAACCAAAGTCAGAACGTTACTAAATATCAGCGCTGTTGCTTTTGCAATTTCTCCCGGAACAGAACCTAATTGGGTTAAAAGCTGCTCAACAATTCTGTCGCTGACAATTGAGGAAATTCCGACATTTTGCATAAATCCCGGAATGTTATTTACAAAGCTGCTTGACTGTTCTACTAAAGGCGGGACAACCGCGGATACAGAAAATGAAAAAATGGCAAGAATTATTACGTAAAAAAGAAGTACCGAAACACCTCTGGGAATTTTATATTTTGAAAGCTTTGTAACGTAAGGATTTAAAAATGCTGTAACCAGAAGTGCTATAAAAAATTGCAGGATAATGTCTGCAATCTTCGACAAGAATACAAGCGCCAGAAGAACAAAGATTGTAAATAAAATTGTTTTGTGAGAAATTTCAACTTTTCTTGTCATCTTTTTCATCGTACCATCTTTTGACCTCTTTTTCTACCGATTTCATGTCTTTTTCGCTATTAACTTCGAACCATTTAATTCTCTTCTCCTTATTAAACCATGTAAGTTGCCTTTTCGCATATTTTATTTCTTCCGATTGCCATTTTTTTATAACTTCTTCTTTTGATATTTTTCCTTCAAAGTGTTCCCTGAATTGCCTATATCCAAGAGACGTCATTGATTGCATTTCCCAGGTAACTCCGGCCGAAAAAAGTTTACGTATTTCATCTTCAATACCGTCGCTAATTCGTTTTTCCACCCGTTTGACAATTCTTTTTTTTAAAGCTTCCCAATCCGTTTTTATTCCAATAAAATAAATTTTCGTATCCTCGTCAATTATCCGGGCAGCGGAAGGTTTACCGATTTTTTCGTGATTGATAATTTTACTTTGTGCAACTTCAATAGCGCGGATTAATCTTCTGGGATTTTTTCTGTCAGATGAGTTAAGAGATGCAGCTTTTATAGAATCCATTTGCGACAATTTTTCAAAAAGTTCAGCAACGCTCAATTTTTCCAGAACGTTTCTCAAGCCTTGATTTTTTAACACGTTTGCCGTTTCGATTCCGTCAACAACAGCTTTTATATAAAGTCCGGTTCCTCCTACTAAAATCGGTAATTTATTTCTTTTGTAAATATCGCGGATAATTTCGCGAGCATATTTTGTGTAATGCGACACACTGAATTCTTTTTTTGGACTCGCTATATCGTATCCCCAAATACAGGTTCGGTCTACACTGTAGTAACCAACTAATCTCGGCGTCGAAGTCGGGCCAAGTTTTTTAATTTCTAATTTTGTATTTGCCGGCAAATCTTTGCCGGTTCCGATATTCATCTTTTTATAAACCTGCCTTGAATCGGCGGAGACAATTTCACCGCTAAATTTTTTTGCCAAATAAAGAGCGAGTTTCGTTTTTCCGGTTGCGGTCGGTCCGCAAACGACAAGAAGTTTTTTCATTTTTTAACTTGATGCACTCGTATATTTTTTAATAGCAAAATTCCAAAATCTAAGAGTCATAAAAATTGAAGTAATTCCAAAAACAAAAGAGACAATGACCGAATTCCAGTCCAGTAATCCTAAAAATGCTTTCGCGGGAAATGATAACATTATTCCGATCGGGACTACATAAGTAATAAAACCCCTCAAAG